>DATHVN010000166.1 GCA_035461305.1 Euzebyales bacterium
CCGACTACTTCACCACCCGGATCGACCCCGAACGTCGCGCCCGTCACCTGACCCGCCAACTCGCCGACCTCGGCTACCAGGTCACACTCGCCAAGGCCGCCTGACCCCAGCCGCTCCACCGTCACCCGGCGTCACCCGCCGAGCAACCCCGCCACGCCCACATCCAAGACCACTTACGGTCATTCACGGATCAGTCAGACCCTATGGAGCGGCGGGCCGGTTGACGTGTCGACCGGTCATCACCCCCGCGCATGAAGTGTGCGGGGACTGGCCGATCCGAGGATGGGCCTCGGGCCGGACACCCCAGTCACGGGGGTGCCGACCATGGCGCATGGTGTGATCGTTGCCGGCCTCGACGTCCATGCTGCCCAGACCCACGCGGCGCAGCTGGAGGCTGCGACCGGCCAACTGTCGACGAGCAGGCTTGCCGGAGGCGCCGGCCGGCGATGGCGCCGCCTGGGCCCGGGCGTGCGCGCCGTGTATGAGGCGGCCCCACCGGGTTCGGCTGGCCCGCGCGGCCCGCGAGGCGGGGATCGATCTGCGGGTGGTGACACCGGGGTTGATCCCGAAGCGGCCGACGGATCGGGTCAAGACCGACCGGCGCGACGCGGTCCGCGGCGCGGCTGCTGGCCGCCGGCGAGTTGTCCTCGCGCGGGTGCCCACCGAGGCCGAAGAGCAGTTCCGTGATGTGGTCCGCACGCGGGAGGACGTCCGCGGCGATCTGATGCGCGGAGGCCCAGGACCGTCGCATCCAACCAGGGCGCGACCTCTCTCAGGGTCATTCACGGATCAGCGAGGCGGCAACTGCTGGAGGGACCAGCCGTTGCCGTCCGGATCGCTGAACAACACGAACCTGCCCCACGGGTAGTCGCGGACATCGCTGGCCTCGACGCCGTTGGACAGCAGATGCTCGCGGGCCGCCTCGACGTCGGCCACCACCATCTGGATGCCCTCGACCGAGCCGGGTGCCATGCCGGTCATGCCGTGGTCGAGGACGATCGAACAGGCAGAACCGGGTGGGGTCAGCTGGACGAACCGGAGGTTCTCGTCGACCCGGTGGTCGTGGTCGGCGGCGAAGCCGACCCGGTCGACGTAGAAGGCCTTGGCCCGGTCGATGTCCGCGACCGGTACGGGGAGCAGCTCGATCTTCCAGTCCATCGTTCACGTCCTTGGTCGAAGGTGATCTGAACCGTATCGAGCGATGAGGACAGCATCTGTCCTAGGTCGTCACGTTCGGTGGAGGATCAACTGAGCGCGTCGACCACCAGCTCGCGGACGTGCGGGTCGCGTAGGATCCGCCGGTGGCCCAGGCCGTGGGTGGCGACGAACGCCGCGCCTGGCCACCGGTCGGCGATGTCGCGCCCGTCAGCGATCGGCACGTCCGCGTCATCGGCGTCGTGCACGATGAGTCCTGTGGGTGCCAGGTCCGGCAGCGACCGGTCGACGTCGAGGACCTCCCACACGTCTTGGCCGAAGCGTCGCTGGTTCGCCCTGCGCAGCTCGTCGACGAGCGCGGGACGCAGCCTGGCCTGGTCGCCGAAGCGATCGAGCGCGCGGATCATGCGCCTGCCCGGCGCCAGCGCGACGAGGGTCTCCGGCGCGTCGACCCCGTCCTCGAAGGCAAGCAGCACGATCGGGAACCCCATGGAGTGCGCGACGACCGCATCGGGGCGCTCGTGGCGCAGTACTGCACCCGCGGCCCGGGCGAGCTCGAAGGCGTCCGTGGTGCGCCCGTCAGTCGTGCCGTGCGCCGGCAGGTCCGGCGCGACGACCCGCCAGCCCGCCGTGATGAGGCCCTGGGCGATGTGTCGCCAGTCCGCGGCGCGCCCTGCCCACCCGTGCACCAGGACCGCGGTCGGGCCGGCGCCACCGGTGAAGCCGCTCAGCGTGCGCCCGTCGTGGTGGAGCGACCACGGCCGCGTGTCGTTGGCGAGACCTGTGGCCGGCCGCCGGCTCGCTCGGTGGACCCATGGTGTCAGCCACAGGCGCAGCAGCGATCGCCGCGCCAGGCGCGGGTGGATGCGGCCCAGCGCCCGCGCCGTCACGTAGGAGCGTAGGAACGTGGGGCCACCGAGTGTCGGGCGCCGCCGTGCGCGCAGGCTCAGCAGACGGTCGGTCGGCCGCAGCGGCTGGGACCGACCGGACTCGAGGTCCAGCATGATCTCCCTGAGCGTCAGCACGACCGGCAAGGGGGTGGATGATGCGCGCATCGTCGTTGCTCCGGGCGCGGGCCGCGAACCGCCGCGACGTCGAGTAGGTTGCTTTTCGCAACGCACTCTACCGAAGAACGTTTCCTTCTGCAACCCACGAGCGTACGGGCAGGTAGACTGAGCGCCATGCCCCGCCGCGTGGACCTCTCCGCCTTCTCGTGCTCGGTCGCGCGCACCCTCGACGTCGTCGGCGACAAGTGGACGCTGCTGGTGCTGCGCGACGCCTTCTACGGCGTGCGCCGGTTCGAGGACTTCACGCGCGACCTCGGTATCGCGCGCAACATCCTGACCGACCGGCTCGGACGGCTGGTCGACGCCGGTGTGCTCGAACGCCGGCAGTACGAGGAGCACCCGCCCCGGTTCGAGTACCGCCTGACCGCCAAGGGCCGTGACCTGCTGCCCGTGCTGCTGGCCATGATGCACTGGGGCGACACGTGGGCCGGCCCCGGCGACGACCCGCCCATCGATCTGATCCACGACGCCTGTGGACGGACGACCCACGCCGTCACGGTCTGCGCTGGCTGCGGCGAGGAGCTCACGCCCTTCAATGTGCGCGTCGAGCCCCTGCCGCCGGTGATCAACGATGTCATTGCGCGCCGTCGCGTCGCATCAACCGCCTGACCGCCCGGCGGACGGTCAACGCGACTGGGACCAAATATAACCCTTGACACGAGGGTGAGAGTTCCGCGCATCGTGAGCGGTTGACCACCAGACGCGACATCCCGCCACACAGGGATGGAGCCGGGACGATGACGACGGCGACACCGCCGGCGGGGTTGTACGACGACCCCGAAGCCACAGGTCAGCTGTGCTGGGCGACCCTGGTTGCAGGCACGGTACGTGGCACTCGTGATGGCGCGGTAACGTGGAGGGGGCCGACCTGCCGGACTTCGAGGTCACGTCATCCTGCCGGGGGTGGCCTCCGCGCTCATTCGTGTGAACGGGCTCTGCTGGGCGCAACTCGCGGCGGCTCGTCGGGCTGTTTGGGATAGACCGGCGGCCACGGCGCATCCATCAACCCGTTCGCCCGGTCGCGCTCGTGCATCTCGAGCAGCGTGTCGAGCGACTGCGGGCTGTCGTTGATGCCCTCCCACGGGTCGCCGAGGGCGTCCAGCCGAGCGGGCAGGCTCGCGATCGTGAGCTCGTCGGGATCGATCTCGTCGAGCTCGTCCCAGCTGACGGGCGTCGACACCTGCCCACCCACACGGTCACGGACCGACCACGCGCCGAACACCGTCTTGTGCGGGGCGTTCTGGTTGTAGTCGAGGAACACACGCGTACCTCGCTCCTCCTTCCACCAGGCCGCTGTGATGAGGTCCGGCCGTCGGCGCTCCAGCTCGCGGGCGATGGCGACCGCCGCGTGTCGCACCTGGTAGGAGTCCCAGAGTCGCGCGAGCCGCACGTATACATGCAGACCGCGTCGTCCGGTCGTCTTGGGCCATGCGGTCACGCCGACCTCGTGGAGCAGCGTGCGCAGCTCGTGGGCCGCGACGACGGCGTCGCGGAACACGGTGCCCGGTTGCGGGTCGAGGTCGAGGCGCAGCTCGTCGGTGTGGTCCGGGTCGTCGGCCGGGAACGGCCACGGGTGGAAACCGAGGCACCCGAGGTTGACCGCCCAGGCGAGGTGCGCGATGTCGCCGACGACCATCGCGCGCGACGGCGTGCCGTTCACGGTCATCACTGTTGTCGTCTGGAGCCAGTCGGGCGCGTTCTTGGGGACCCGCTTCTGGAAGAACGACGGTCCACCCGCGCCTTCGGGAAAGCGTTGGAGCATGACGGGCCGGCCACCCATCGTGCGCATGACGGGCTCGGCGAACCGCTGGTAGTGCTCGACCAGGTCGAGCTTGGTCTCGCCGCGCTTCGGGAAGAACACCTTGTCCGCGCTCGTGATCCGGACCTGGTGCCCGTCGATCGTCATCTCGTGCGCGGTCCCTGCCACGGGTGGCATCGTACCGGTCCGGTGGCGTGCCGGCTGCGGCCCGGATGTGGGTGCCGGCACGCGCGGTCGTCAGGTACCGTCCTCGAGCAGGGCCTTGAGCCGTCGGTAGTCGGCGGTCACCGAGCGCTGGGCGAGGCGCTGCACGATCGGAGCAGCCAGGCGGAAGAACCGGCCGGGGTCGCCACTGATCGCCGCCTCGACGCGGCAGGTCCACGTGTCGACCGCCGTGACCGAGCGGGTGACGCGGATCGGGAACGGGCCGCTGGTCGACTGGATCGTGATCGATCGTCCCGGCTCGTGCCCGACCACCTCGAACTCGGTCACGACCTGCCGTCCCAGGAACGCCGCCTCCTGCCGGTACGTGGCGCCGACGCCGATCGGCGGCGGCGAGGTCCACGCACACGAACGCATGCCCTGCTGCCAGCGGGAGTTGTTGGATGCGTCGGCGATGAAGGCGAACACCTCGTCGGCGGGCCGTTCGATGGTCTGTACTGCTGCGAGGTTCACGTCATCGTTCCTGTCTCACGCGTTTCACGACCTCGTCGGGGTGCTCCGCCCACGGGGCGGGCCCCGGATCGACGCCGTCGATCACCGCGCCGAGCCTTGTCAGGAACCGGTCCCAGCCGTGCTCGTGCAGCGTGGCATCGTCGCCGTCGAGGCCGCGGTGGGTCAGCCGCAGCCGGGTGCCGGTCGCGATGGGCGTCAGCTCGACGGTGACCTCGGTCGATCCCGCCGGCACCGGTATGGCCTCCGCGCGCTCCCAGCCCCACGTGAACACGAGGCGGTGGGGTGGATCGAGCTCGACGTACCGGCCGAGGCAGGCGTCCTTGTCGGCCAGCGTGAAGCGGAACACCCCGCCGGGGACGGGGTCGAGCTCCGCGTTGTCGCCGAGCCAGCGCACGAGGAGGTCTGGCTCGGTGAACATCGCAAAGAGGACGTCGGGCGGTGCGGCGATGTTGCGCTCGATCACGATGTCAGCCACGACGTTGCGTCTCCTCCTCGGCGGCTGCCTGCAACGCGTCGAGACGGTCGTCCCAGAAGCCTGCGACCAGCGCCCGGATCCTCGCGAGGCGGTCGCGGTCGGCCCGGTACCACCGGCGGTTGCCGTCGACGCGTACCGCCACCAGGTTCGCGTCGCGCAACACGCGCAGGTGCTGGCTGGCCGAGGGCCGCGACATGCTCGTGTGCTCGGCGAGGTCGGTCGACGTCCGCTCGGCGCTCCAGACCAGTCGGAGCATGCGGCGGCGTCCGGGGTGCGCGAGGGCCCGGAGTGCCGCATCGTCGTACGCAGCCGCAGACGATTCAGTAGTCACGCAATTAAGTTAGCACGCAACAGGCGTCCAGGCGCAATGCGGACGACCCCCTCGGGGCGCGGAGGGTCGTTCGCATCAGGTGGGAAGTGTTGGTCACGCGGGACGGACGCGCAAGCGTGCCCGTCGCGACGGCCAGGCGAATGTCCGGCGCGGTTTCCGCCGGGGGACGCGCGACCGGCGGGCCCGCTCGGCCTCCCGCGCACGGTCCGCCATGACAACGGCGACGTGATAGTCGATGTATGACATTGGGGGTGCGCCTGTTCGAGGTGTGTGCACATCCTCGTAGAAGGTCCGCGCCCCGCCACGGGTGGTTTCTGCCCACATCTGTCCTGTCCCGCTGCCTGCCTACATGCCAGCCCGTCGCCGCGCCAGTGCGTTGCTCAGGCGCTGCCCTCGGCCTGATCCTTGAGGCCGAAGATGAACCGCGCCCAGGCCGGGGTGATGACGGGGATGATCGGGTTGGCGGGGTCGAACCCCTCGTGCGTGAACAGCAACCGTGTCCCCGTGCCCTCGTCAGGCTCCTCGACTCGCCATCGGATCGTCGTGTCAGCCCACCACGGTGGGAACGCCAGCGTCGCCCATGCGAGGCTTCGGTCGCCGCGCTCTACGGCGAACTCGAACGACTGGGGGACGTCGGGAAACGAGATGCGGAACGCACCCCCGTCCTTGCCGGGGTCGCCGTCCACGGGTCGTGACCACCACCGTTCGACGCCGTCGGACGTCGTCAGTGCCTGCAGCACGGTGCCGGGGTCGGCGTCGATGTTGAACTGCATGTGGATCGCGTAGTCGCCCATCGGGGTGCTCCCGGGATCGTCTATTTTAGTCACGGGTAGAATACCACCCCCGTACGCTACTTCAACCTGGACTAAAGTGGATGGGGATGGACCCATGGCAGATCGTCGCCGAGCCACGACGACGCGAGATCCTGCGGCTCGTCTGGGACGACGAGCTGTCTGCCGGCGACATCGCCGATCGGTTCGACGTCACCTTCGGCGCGGTGTCGCAGCACCTCGCCGTGCTCCGTGACGCAGGGTACGTCACGGTCCGTCGTGCCGGTAACCGCCGCTACTACCGCACGGACAAGGAGCGGCTCGGGCCGCTGCGGCCGGCGCTGGAGCTCATGTGGACGCAGACCCTGGACCAGCTCGCCGAGGCGGTCGAGGCCGAGCCGACGGAGCAGGCCGATGACGAGTGAGCCGGCGACGCTCGTCGTCGAACGTCATGTGGACGCCACACCCGCGGCGGTCTACGCCTACCTGACGGACTCGGAGCGCTGGGTGCGGTGGCAGGGCGCCGAGGCCACGATCGACGCCCAGCCAGGCGGCCTGTTCCGCATCCTGATGGGCAACGGCATGTGCGCGCGTGGGCAGTTCGTCGAACTGGTGCGCGACACCCGCGTCGTCTTCACGTGGGGCTGGATCGACATGCCGGACCTGCCCCCCGGCTCGACGATCGTCGAGATCGACCTCGAGCAGGACGGCGGCGGCACGCTGATCCGCCTGACACACCGCGACCTGCCAGCCGATCACGCGGACGTCCACCGCATCGGCTGGGAGCACTACCTGGCGCGCCTCGGTGTCTGCGCCGCCGGCGGCGACCCGGGGCCCGACCCTGGCGTCGGTGCCTGATCTGTCCGACCGCCGAGAATCGCGTCGCGAAGCGCCGGGCATGGGGACTGCGGAGGTCTCTCCCGCGAGGCTTGTCTTCAGATTGCGTAGGTGCGCGGCCATGGGACGGTCGGTGCGCTCTGCGGTGCGGTTCGTCCCTGGTCAAGTCAGGGGGAGGGGCACGCGTCCAGGTGCAGGTACTGCTGGCATTCGGCGTCGGTCAGGTCACGGGTCAGCTCGCTAAGCACCCGTTGATGCAGCGACCGCAGCTCGTCGGAAGGATTGATCCCGAGCTGGTCGGCCAGCCGGGCGCGGGCACGGTCGTAGGCGGCGAGGGCATCGCCCTGCCGGCCGGCGCGATCTTGCGCTCGCCCGCTGCTCTCGATGCGGTGAGCGCCAGGTGAACGCCGCAGGTGGGAGACGTAGCTCTGCAGGGAGCTGCGCGCGGCGGGCGGCGGATCGTCGTCCCACACCAACGCTGCCAACATGTCGATGGGCACGGTCTGGTTGGCACGGACCAGCAGGTGCGCCCGCACCAGCCGCTGCTTCGGTCCACCGAGCGGCTGGTCCCGGCCAGCCTCGGACACCCCCAGGGGACCAAGGCAACGGAACTGCATGGTGGCCTCAGCGTCGGCGTCGCCAGCCTAGGCCCACCCGACGACAATGAAGCGCGTTGACAGATGTCACGCGATCAGGCAGGTCCGTGCCGAGCTGGGACGCCGCGAGCACATCGAGGTCAGCCGGTTCGCCAACCAGGCGCGCGCCCTCACGCCGGCGCAGCCCGACCCGGACGTCACGCAACGCCGCCGGCCCGGAGTGCAGCCCTACCCCAGGCGAGTGCCCGTCCGCCGGACATCCACCGACGCCCCGCCGATCCAGCGAGGCGTCGGAATGTGCCTCAGGTGATTGCCGGGATCGGAAGGGCGCGCTGGCCGGGGAGCACGGGAGCCGGTGCGGCGTCCTGAGAGTCGGCGCGCGTCATGGACGCAGGGTCGACAGCCAGCGGAGGGACCAGGGTCGGTAGCAGCGACGTCTGATCAGGCCCGGGCCGGGGGCGACGGCGCCGGAGATGTGAGCACACATAGACGCCGTTGCGGTAGTGCCAGCGGACGAAGACCATGCACCCATTGTAGAACGGTTGTTCGGTGTGGAGCCCAGTCTCCGCATGTGGTGACCAGGCGCCACGCCCAGAGGCTCAGCGGCGCTTCGACGTCGCGTGGCCGACGGCGATCGCCTCGCGCGCCCAGACCTGCAGCGTGTCGTGGTCCTCGAGCACGTCGACGGGTACCGACCAGTACGGCATGGTCATGAACTGCTCGCTGCCGGCGTCCGCGTAGCGCGCCCGCGTCGCGTCGTCGACCTTGAAGTGCAGGGTCGACTCGCTGTCGAGCAGCGCGAACATGTCGCCGTCCTCCCAGATCCCGTAGCCGCCGAACATCTTGCGGCCGGTGACCGCGCCGAGGGGCTCGAGCAGCTCCATCACGTAGGCGACGTAGCCGTCGTCGAGTGCCATCGCCCCGCTCCTTGTCCGTGACGGCCGAGGGTACCGCCGGGAACTCGGCTCGCGCCATCGCCTCGCTCCTCGTCCGTGACGGCCGAGGGTACCGCCGGGAACTCGGCTCGCGCCGCCGTTGCACACGCGGTCGGTCTGGGTAAGCAAACGGCCATGAGCACCGACACCGCATCGCTGGACAACGCGACACGCAGGGAGCTGTACGCGCTCGCCAAGGAGCGCGGCCTCGAGGGACGCTCGTCGATGAGCAAGGAGGAGCTGGTCGCCGCGCTCCGCGACGGCGACCCGCCCGACGGTGATCCACCGTCGGCGGAATCTGACACCACCGATCAGTCCCCCGCGAAGGCCGCCGACCGCGGCGCACCGAAGGCCGCCGACGACACTCCCGTCACCGACACCAGCCACGGTGGCCAGCAGCCGGCAGGGTCGCGGTTCGAGGCCTTCAGTGCCCTCGCCGAGGCCCGCGCCCGCGGCGATCTCGTCATGCTGCCGCGCATCCTGGAGGGCAATGACCGGCGCCTGCACGTGCGGCAGACCCTGCGCGAGGACCACCAGACGCGCATCGCCAACCGTCACGAGGACGCGCAGGCCAAGTTCGACGAGCTGGCCGACTCGCTCTACTCGTTCTTCCGCGGCACGTGCCTGCTGTTCTACCGGGACCTGGCGGGTGAGGACGCGTGGATGCCCACGGTGCTCACCCTCGGCGACGTGCACCCAGAGAACTTCGGCGTGATGCCCAGCGCCGACAACGTGCCCATCTTCGGTGTGAACGACTTCGACGAGGCGTACTACGCGCCGTTCACGTGGGACCTCAAGCGCGGCGCGGTCGGCTTCATGATCGCTGCGCAGGAGGAGGGTGGCCACGGTCCGAAGCGACAGCGCAAGATCGCCCGGCGGTTCGTGCACGGCTACATCGACGGCATCAGCCGGTACGCCGACGACCCGATCGAGCACGAGCACCAGGTGCGGATGGACAACGCGCCGAAGCTCATCCGCAAGCTGATCAAGAGCGCGACGCAGGACCGCGCCGAGTGGTTGGCCGACGACCACCACGACGAGTACGGGCGCGGGTTTCGCGCCGACGACGAGCTGGTGCCGATCAGCAGCCGCCGCGACGAGTTCCAGGCGCTGATCGACCGCTTCGTCGAGGAGAACGACATCGACGTGCCGCCCCGTGCCGGTGAGATGCGCGTCAAGGACGTCGCCGAGCGCAAGGGAGCAGGCACTGCATCCCTGGGCCTCGCCCGCTACTACATCCTGATCGAGGGCCCGAACGCTGACGGGTTCGACGACCTCGTGATCGAGCTCAAGCAGGCACGCCGGTCCGCGCTGGCGGGGCTGGTCCCACCCTCGGAGTACGCCTTCGACGGACACGCCGACCGCATCGCCCATGCGCACGGCGTCCAGCTGGTGCGGGGTGACGTGTTCTACGGCCACATCGAGTTCGAGGGCATGAGCTTCATGTCACGCGAGCGCGCTCCGTTCCGCGACGACATCGACCTCGACGACCTGTCCAAGAGCCAGTGGATGGACTACGCCGCGATCTGCGGGAAGGCCCTGGCCCATGCCCACGCGCTGTCGGACGACGTCGGTCAACTCGAGCACGACATCGAACCCAAGATCGTCGCGGCGGTCGGCAGCCAGACGCTGTTCATCGACGACATCGTGCGGTTCGCCGAGGAGGCAGCCGACCGGGTGCGCCGCGACCACGAGCTGTTCACCGCCGACCACGAGCTGGGCGCGTTCGCCAGCGTCGACGTCATCTACCGTTGACGGCAGCGGACGTCATCCACACCTGAGCCGCTCGGCCGCACAGCAGAGGGCACGCGTTCCCGTGACCCGCATCAGGTCCGTGCCGAGGGAGCTGCCACTCGATCGATAGGACGGACTGATGTGGTGGGTTGGCTCCCCGGGATGCCGGTCAGGACGTTTGGACGATGGGCAGCAGGCCCGGCGCGCGGTGGGCCTCCACCAGGTCGTCGCTCGGCCAGCGCTTGCGTGACCTGACCGACAGGCTGCGCAGGAGCTTCATCGCGACCGCGTCGTCCTCGGCGGGGCGCACCTCGACGAGCCCTGCGTCGATGACGCCGGTCATCCAGTCCTCACCGCGCTGGGTGCGCACCAGTGTGAGCGTCCAGTTGTCGTCCGCGCCGATGCCCCCGACCGAGATGTCGGCGTGCTCCGCTGCGAAGTCCGGACACTTCTTGCAGCCCTCCCGCGTGTACGGATGCAATTTCTTCAACGGGATCTCATGGTACTGACCGTCGCGGGTCCAGATCATGTAGCGGCCCTTGATGTTGATCTTGGTGACATCGGCGATGTCGATGCCGTGCTCGGCGAGCACCTGGGCCTGCCCGTCGTAGGTGAACGTCTTGGAGCACAGCAGCCCGATGGTCAGGGCCAGCTTGTTCTTGAACTTGTTGACCCCGTAGGCAGACAGCGTCCCGTTGATCGACGCCTGGCACGACATGCCGACCAGCGCGACCTGCTTGAGCCGCTCGTCGGCCGCCTGCTCCAACGCGAGCGGGTTCGCGGAGTACGTGTAGCGCGACCCGGCGGTGGCCAGCACGTCGGCGCGCGTCTTCGCCAGGAACGGCTCGGAGTCGAATGGCCCGCGCTTGTCGACGATCTGTGACGTCGCCGCCGCCTCGATCCTGCCGGTCTCCAGCCCCCAGATCAGCAGCACCGACACGAGCCCGCCGTCCTGGCCCGCCTCGTGCACCGCCTCGTCGGTCGCGCGGCACAGCAGCACCGACCGGGCGATGCCGTAGACCTCCTCGTGCTCGCGCGGGCGGCCGAACAGCTCGGCGTCCAGATCGGTCTCCCATGCCCGGAACCGAGGGCACGCCCGCGTGCAGATGTCACACCCGCGGTCGCCGATCCAACAGCCGTCGAAGGCGTTGCCCTCACCGATCTGCACCGGCCAGTAGTCGTCGGTGTAGTCGAGGACGTCGCGCGGGCACGCCATCACACAGGCGGCGCAGCCAGTGCACAATCCGGTGTCGACGACCTCGTGGTAGAGCTCGTGCCAGTGGACGTTGTCTCGGTCAGCCACAGATGCTCCTGACGCCCAGCCACCCCTCAGGTTCGCAGGCGAAGTGCCGCCCGACAACGGATTCCAAATATCTCACCGCGCCGTCGACGCTCATCATCGACGCGGCCCGTCCGACCGGCGGGTTGCTCGCCATGATCGTCGAGCGTCGCCGGCGCGCCAACCGGTGCGTGCATGCCCCTGCAAGCTGGGCGGCGATCACACCGGCCGGTCGGCTGCTCGACGGCATCCGTGCCGCCTCGTGGAGCGGGTGAGCAGCCTGGTCGTGGTGGCGTCGCGCCGCACCGACCGGCTGGCCCTGCCGCATGCTGCTCTGGTCGCCGCCGACGTGGTCACCGGGCCGCCGCCACCGATGGTGTCGAGATGCCTTCCGAGGTCACCGATCGATTGCTCGGAATCACCGCCGGACGTCCGACGCTGGCGCATGACGTCCTCGACGCCGCCGGTGTGTGGCCGCACGACGCGGTCGCCGGCGCGATCACAGGGCGCTCGACCTGGCAGTGGCTGCTCGATCACCTGACCGCCACCCTGGTCGCCGGCGCGACCGGCGACCAGCGCGCGGCGCTCGAGCTGGGTGTCGCCACCGGCTACTTCCACCCACCAGATCGTCACGAGCAGCCTGGACATGGCCACCCTGCGTCCCTGGCTCGTGGCCCTGGAGCAGGGGTGTGTGGGTGACTGCGCACCGCGTGGCGCGCCGCGGGTGGCCCGCCAGCTGCGCACGCTGGCGTCGCCGGGACACCGCGGCTACGCCGTGCTGCGCCATCGGCCGGGCGCGTCCCGGTCACGCCGCGTCACGCGACGAGCTTCCTCAAGGAGCCCGGCCGGAGATCGACAGCTTCGAACGGTCGCTCGTCGCCGGCCGCCGCGGCGGAGGCCGACGGACGCGTGCGTGACGCGCTGGTGGCATACCGCGCGGCGGTCGGTCTTCTGTGGGGCGGCGACCACGCGTGCGACACGCCATTCGAGCAGTGGAGCATGGTCCCCCGCGAGCATCTGACGCCGCGCTACACCGACCCCCTCGACCGCATGAGCCGGCTGCAGCTCGACGCTGGCCAGATCGAGGCGTGCACGGCAACGGCCCACCGGATGCTCGATGTCGATCCGTCACACGAGGACGCGAACCGCCTGCTGATGCGCGTCTACGCCGGACAGGGCCGGGTGCATCTGGCGCTGCGGCAGTACGAGCTATGCGTTCGTGCCCTGCGGGCGACGGTGGACGCGGCCCCGTCGGCTGAGACCGAGCGCCTGCGTGACGCCGTGGTCGCCGGCTCGGACGCGCGGGTCTGACAGAACGAGGGCCTACACAGTGGGGTGGCGGCCGACCCCCAGTTGGGCCGGTGTGTGGGTGTTCTGCGTCAGCTTGCCCATGCGCCCGTGAGCGGGTTCAGCGTAACCAGTCCGCGGCTACACCATGTCGTCGTCGGACCACGCCGCATGCCGCTGCCGGCGCGCGAACGCGCGGACCGTGGGGTGGCTCCGGCGCGAGCGCAGCACCCGGTCGGCAGCCTCCCGCGCACCGACGACCATCCCCACCCGTGCGAGCGCGGTCGCCCGGTAGCTCAGCAGGAGGGCCGTGACATCGTCGACGACGTCCACGCCGTGCGTCATCGCGAGCACGTCGCTGTGGCGCCGTGCGGCGCTCGACAGCGCCACCGCGGAGACCCGGGCATGGACCGTGACCCCGAGCTGACCTGCGATCGTCAGGGCGTCATCGTCCACGTCGCCGCCGGCGACCGCATCGAGCTGCGCACCGGCCGTGCCGTCGCGATCGTCGTCCACGATGCGCGCGAGCGCAGCCAGGACCGTGGCTGCGGCCCACGCCTCGGGGTGCGTGGCGGCCACGGTGTCGAACGCCTCGGGATCCGCGACGGGATCGGTGACGAGTGCCTGGAGCTGCTCGACCGGTCCTCCGCCGGCATGGCCCCGGATCGGTGTGACCGATGATGCGACTGACGACATGGGACTCCCCTCCACCTCCGCGGCTCAGCGCATGGACCTCCTCGGCCGGAACCGCGGTTCCGACGACGATAGGCCATCGCGGCGGGCATGTGCACATGAGGGACGCCGTGTCACGAACATATCGATGAACTCTCGGAGCGTGGCCGGACGTCTCGGCCGGGCTGACGGGCACGGAGGGCGTCGCAGCGTCGGGCACACTGGGCAGCCGTGCCCACTCCGCTGTCCTCGTTCCTGCCCGCGGCGCCTGCCGACGTCGAGGCGCTGCTCGATGCGCTGACCGGTTGGGCGGCCGAGCGCGGGTTCGCCCTGTATCCACACCAGGAGGATGCGATCCTCGAACTGCTCACAGGCAGCAACGTCGTGCTGTCGACCCCGACGGGATCCGGCAAGTCGCTCGTCGCCCTCGCGGCGCACGCGCGGTCGGTGACCGGCGGAGGGCGTTCGTGGTACACCGCACCCGTCAAGGCGCTGGTCAGCGAGAAGTTCTTCGACCTGTGCTTCGAGCTCGGTGCGTCCAACGTCGGGATGATGACGGGCGACTCGTCATTCAACGCCGACGCGCCGGTGATCTGCTGCACGACCGAGGTGCTGGCGAACGTGGCGCTGCGGGACGGCGAGGCGACCGACGCCGAGACGGTCGTGCTCGACGAGTTCCACTTCTATGGCGACCCCGACCGCGGCTGGGCCTGGCAGGTGCCGTTGCTCAACCTCTCACAGTCATCGTTCCTCCTGCTGTCGGCCACGCTGGGCGACGTCACGTTCCTGGCCGACGACCTGAGCGCGCGCACTGCGCGCACGACGGCGGTCATCACGGGTGCCGAACGTCCCGTGCCGCTGTCGTTCGAGTACAGCCGCAGCCTGCTGCACCACACCATCGAGTCGTTGCTCGAGCGCGACGCCGCGCCGCTGTACATCGTCAGCTTCAGTCAGGCGGATGCGGTCGCGCAGGCCAACGCCTTCGCGTCGGTCACGGGGAAACTATCCGACGAGCGCAAGGTGGCCGTCGCCAACGAGCTGGCGAAGGCGCGCCTGACGTCGGGGTTCGGCCGCGACCTGGCACGCCTGCTGCGCAACGGCGTCGGCGTGCACCACGCCGGCATGCTGCCGCGCTACCGCCGCGTGGTCGAGCGGCTGACCCAGCAGGGTGCGCTGCGCGTCGTGTCGGGCACCGACACGCTCGGCGTCGGCGTCAACCTGCCGATCCGCACCGTCGTGCTCACGCGGCTCTACAAGTTCGACGGCACCGAGAACCGCCTCCTGACCGCCCGGGAGTTCCACCAGGTCGCAGGGCGCGCGGGCCGCGCGGGCTACGACACGCAGGGGCTGGTCGTCTGTCAGGCACCAGAGCACGTCGCCGAGAACGAGGCCGCCGTGGCCAAGGTGGCCGACGATCCCAGGAAGAGGCGCAAGCTGCGGCGGTCCAGCGCGCCGAAGGGCTTCGTCCACTACGACGAGGACACCTTCAAGCGCCTCCGAGAATCTCCGCCGGAGCGGCTCGAGTCGTCGTTCACGGTGACGCCCGGCATGCTGCTGCAGCTGCTCGACCGACCCGGCGACACCTGGGCCGCCGCCCGCAGCCTGCTGACTGACAACCACGAGCCGCGGGCGCGCCAGCGCACCCACATCCGGCGCGCGATCGGTCTGTTCCGCGCACTGCGTGACGCGGGAGCGGTCAGGCGCCTTGACGCGCCCGACGAGCACGGCCGCCTGGTCATAGTGGACCACGACCTGCAGGAGGACTTCGCGCTCAACCAGCCGCTCGCGCCATTCCTGCTGCACGTGCTGCCGACGCTCGACCGCGAGGGGGATGCCTACCCTCTGCTGGTGCTGGCCCTGGTCGAGAGCGTGCTCGATCATCCGTGGCCCATCCTGTACGCGCAGCAGGACAAGGCTCGCGACCAGGCGATGGACGAGATGAAGGCGGCCGGCATCGAGTACGAGCAGCGCATCGAGCTGCTCGAGAAGATCCGCTGGCCCCAGCCGTTCGCCGAGCTCATCTATGACCGCTTCGACCGGTGGCGCAAGCGCAACGCGTGGATCGACGACCGCAACATCGCTCCCAAGGGCGTGGTCGCCGACATGTTCGACCGCGCGATGGACTTCCCCGAGTTCGTGCGCCACTACGGACTCAAGCGCAGCGAGGGTCGGCTGCTGCGCTACCTGTCGGACTGCCTTCGGACCACCGAGCGCACCGTACCTGACGAGCTGAAGACCGAGGAGGTCGAGGACGTGCTGGACTGGCTCGCCGCGGTGATCCACGCGACCGACTCGAGCCTCGTCGACGAGTGGCAGGCGCTGCTCGACCCCGAGGCTGTCGATGCCGAGGCGGCGGTGGACGGCACCGTGGTCGTCGAGCGCGAGACTGATCACGACATCACGGCGGATCGCCGCGCGTTCCGCACGCTGGTCCGCACGCGGGCGTTCCGCTGGGTGCAGCTGGCCGCCACGCGGGCGTGGGACGAACTGGTCGAGGATCTGACCGCGGCGGGAGACAGCGGCTGGTCACCCGAGCGCATCGCCGAGGCGTTCGCGCCCTACTTCGCCGAGCACGACGAGGTGCTGCTCACCGGCGACGCTCGCGGACCGTCGTTGTTCCAGCTCGACGACACCGCCGGTGACATGTGGACGCTCGCCCAGGTGCTGCTCGACCCGCAGGATCATCGCGAGTGGTACCTCGACGTTGTGATCGACCTGGCCGCCAGCGCCGAGGTGGGGGAGATCCAGGCCACGCTGCGAGGCGTCGAGCGTCGCTGAGCAGCCCGCGCATGATCGAAGGACCGGCCGGTCCGCGGATCGTCACGGTTGAGGATGACGGCCACGAGCGGCCCTGCAAGCATGCGCGTGCACACAGCGCACGATCTGGTCATCAGGGGGCTGACCAGGTCGTCTCACGAAGGCCGCATTCATGGAGCATCGTGCTGCAGGTGATCTACGCACTCGACCCGGACGGTGGTCACGGAGCGGTCCAGCCATCGGAGTCCTCCTGGGCCTCGTCTCCGATCTGCTGCTGGGAGGAGCGGCGTCACCGGCGCGTGCGGCGAGCTGCGAGAACGGATACGTGGCACTCACGTTCGACGATGGTCCCAGTCGCGCGAACACGGCGCGATTGCTCGACGTGCTCACAGCCCGGCACGCCCCCGCGACGTTCTTCCTCGTCGGGCGGAACGTCGCCGCCCGACCGGGCAGGGCGCGCCGCATCGCTCGCCTGGGTCACCGCATCTACAACCACACCTACGACCACGCCAATCTGACCAGCCTGTCCAACCGTCGCATCCGGCGGCAGATCCGCCGGGCCCAGCAGGCGTACAGCGCGGCGGATGCGCCGAGCAGCGGTCGCCTGGTGCGACCGCCGTACGGCGCGATCAACGCGCGCGTCCGGTTGGTCATTCGCGACATGGGGTTCCGTTCGGTCCTGTGGACCGTCGACACTCGCGACTGGGACTCGGCCACGACAGCCGACCAGATCGTCAGCCGTGTCATTCGTGGTCTCGCCCCTGGGGCGAACGTGCTGCTGCACGACCAGGAGGACACGCAGGCCACCGTCACGGCGCTGCCACGTATCATCCGCGCGATCCGTCGCCGTGGGTACTGCCCGGGAGTCGTGAACCGGTACGGCAGGACCGTGGCGCCGTGATCCGGCGCCCCGCAGCGTCAGTCCGGCTCCGCGAACTCCGGCGGCACGCCACCGGTCGCGATCGGACCCCAGTCGGTGATCTCGAGGTCGATCGCGACCTTGCCGCGGTCCCGCATGGCCCGGCGGTAGTCGTCCCAGTCGGCGTGTTCGCCGGCTGCCACTCGATAGTAGTCGACGAGACGCTCGACTCCGTCCTCGCCGTCGACGACGGACGCGGTGCCGTACACCTGGACCCACGGGCCGTCGAAGTCGTCCGACAGGACCACCGCCGCACACCGCCCGTCGCGGCGGACGTTGCGCACCTTCGCGCGGGACGGGTACGACGACACCAGCACGTGGCCGGCGTCGTCGACCGCGCCGACGACGGGCGACGCCTGCGTGCGGCCATCGGCGCGGCGCGTCAGCAGCACGACCTTGGTCCTGCCACGGAGGAAGTCGATGAGCTCTTCCCGGCTGACACGGTCCTCGGTGGCGACGTTCACGCGGGCTCCTTGGATCGGATGTGCCAACCGTTGTGCCCACGACGGGGTGCCGCCACCCGTCCGCCCGCGGTGTCAGGTCACGCGCAGAGTGAGCGCTCCGGACGGGCTTCGATGGGCGTGTGCACACCGGAGGCCCGCCGGGTTCCGCGGCCGGCTCGCGACCTGGGCGGCCGGCGCGATCGCTGATCTGACCGACGCGTGGCCGGCGATGCCGGCCGGCATCGCGAATCGTGACGCCGACCTGTCGGAACCGCTGCTCGCGGTCGCCGACGCCGCCGGCGGCACGTGTGCCCGACCGGGCACGTGTCACGGCTGCCACGTGGGCGTACCTCCCCATGAATCCGTGACGTCCGTGACGTCCGGGACAGACGCGGGTGGTGCGGCGTGACCGCCCAGCCGTTGGCCCGGATGAGCACAAGGCGGTCGCACGCACGCTCGGCGTCTCCCGCGTCCGCGACCTGATCGTGCAGCAGCCCGAATCCGACCCGTACTACTGCGGCGGTCCCGCCGACCTGCGCGACGCCCGGTGGTTCGTGGAGCTGCTCGACGCGGTAGGGCTCGCCGACACCGATGGCATTCGCCTGCCGCGCGTCCACTGCCGCGGACGCGCTCACCGACGAACTTGACGCCGCCGGCCCAACAACGGCGAGCGGTACGCCAACGACCGCACGAGCTGGACGCGGCTGTGCATGGCCGGCAAGCACGCTCGGCGGCTCGAGCTGGTCGACCCGCGGCCGTCCAAGACCCGGCGCGGTCCTGCGGGATCTGGTGGTGATGTTGGCCGATGGCGGCGATGACTTCAGCACGCACGAGGTCAACCGGTCGCGGTACGACGCGTCGTGCATCTCCAACTGACACGCCGGCTGCAGACACGACATGGCGCGGCCACCTCCGCTGCCCATCGTCGGCGACGAAACGTGCTCGTGAACCTGCAGCGGTGATCCCGTTCGTGTCCGAGCCCTTCGGAGACGACCTTGACCGCACCGGCGCTCCCCGCTGTTCGACTTGGTCGAACCGTGGTATACGCCGCTGCGGCACTTCGATCGGGCAATCCCCAAACCCGTCGGGCATCGCCCGGAGGATCGGACAGGTTACGGCGTCATTCGCGATGCTCCCGAGCCACGACCGTTTGATCGCTCTGGGTGAGAGCATCGATGAGTTCTTCCTTGCTCATCGAGGAGCGCCCCTCGAGATCGATTTCCTGAGCGCGCTCATAGAGCTCTTCGCGCGTCCACGCCCCGTAGGGCGAACTGCCGCGCATTCTACGCGATTCAACCTCCAATCTGGTGAGCGCTCGCTCCCAACGCGGACGCATCGGCGCAATGCCACCACCACCCACGGCGACAATGATGACGCCGACAACGAGGGCCAGCAGTGAATAGAACAGCCCGTTGACGATGGCGGGAGCAACGTGCAGTTGGCTCAATGCTGCGAAGACGCCGATGCTGATGATGATGATCGAGGCAGCGTTTGCCAGCACCGCACCGTACGCCAACGAGCCAAGAGCCGCAGCGATGATCTCTCGAACGGCGGCGGCGATAGCCGCCGCTACGACCACAACGATGATGGCGACGAAGATGCGTGGCAGAAACGCAATGATGCCATACAGGAGCTCGGATACAGGATTCGGACCAAAGACACCGAAGGCAAGCTGCAGGACGAACAACATGATCGCATAGAACGCGATCTTGGCGAGGATGTCGCTGGCGTCGTACTGTGTACGCGCCAATGCGGTCTTCACGCCTCCTCGCTCCACGGCGCGGTCAAACCCTACGCGCTCGAGCACAGCGTTGACGATCCGCTGTAGGGCCTTGGCAACGAACCATCCAATGACCAGGATGGCCAAGAACGCGAGGAACTTGGGCAGGAAGTTCAAGACGGTGGATAACCCCTCCTGGAGGGACTGCTCGATGTCGACTTGTGCAAGGACGGTCACAAGAGCTCCTCTCGCCCGGCCTCAGTCTGGCGGGATGGCGCGCCCAGGTGTGGGTCCTGGGTTTCCGTGGGCTCTCTGTATTGACCTGTGGTGCACCGGTCAAACCTTTCTCAAGCGGTCGACTTCCTCACGCGGTCGGCGTCGTCCTGCCCGCGAGCCGACGACGACCGACGCCCGAGATGGCTTCGCGTTCGATGGCCCGACGAGCCCGCTGACTGCGCAGCACACTCGAGGAGACCTGCGCGAACGGCGGCAGACGGCGTGGAGCCAACGGAAGTACCGACCGCCCGAACCCCAGCCATACCTCAAACCCGAGGTGCGTGGGTTCTTGGAGATCCGAAGTCGGCGTACGCTGCAAGAGCGAAGCGAGCGCCGAGTGTCTCTGCACGTCAGGCGGCACGGGCCGCCGTGTCTACCCCGTGTGGGGGTCACGCCATGGAGATTGTGATCATCCAAAGATGATGCGTACGTGACCCCGGCGCCCCGGCGCGGGGCCAACTCCACGTCTTCTACTGGCCAGGACACGCTCGTTGACTCACGACGTGTCGGCACAGTGTCGGCGTGTTCGGCGAGCGCGAAGATGATGAGACTACGAATGCGGTCGGCAGTAAGGTGCGCCCGTCGGCGGCGGGCCTGGTGGAATCGGTCATGTCGGCACAGCGTTCCCTGATGAACCACGCCGTGACGGCGGGCATGTCGGTCAGGCGCTCCCGCGGCGGCGAGCAGCATCCCGCGCCCGCGCCGGTGCGCGTCCTGCATGATGACGCGATAGGTCCTCATGCAGGACGCGGAGGCTCGTCAGGTCTGCGCGGGGGCCGTCGAGAGTGCCGGGTTCTCATTCGCCCCAGGCGCCATGGACCCGCAGTCGTCGGCGGGCGGATCCAGTGTCGGGGTCGGCTCGGGCGCGGGCTCGCTGGTGCCTCCACCGCCGCCACCGGGTTCGCTGGCGCCGTCATCGCCATCGGTGTCGGCAGGTGGGTCCGGCCTGCTGTCTCCGCTGCCCGGCGGTGCTGTGTCCGTCGGTGGCTTGCTCGGTGCCGTCCTGCCACCGCTGTCAGCCGACGTGCCTGCGACGCCGCCCCTGTCCGTGCATCGCCGCGGACACTCGGGGCATCGCCGGTGTTGTCGCTGCTCTCTGCCCGCGCGGCGGTGTCCTGTGAACCGCCCGCGCGCCCACCTGTCGTCTCGGCGCCGGCGCCGGGGCCGTCACGCCGCGCGGTGTCGTCCGCGTCGTCGTCCGTCGTGCCGTCGACGATGCTGGTGCTCGGCTCGGGTGGGGGCGGGGTCGTGATGTCCCCGAAGGCGTCCGACCTGGGCTCGGACGTCATGGACGCGCCGGTACAGGCCGCGAACCGCCGTTAGGTGTGTAGCAGTCGCTCGGCGACACCACCGGCTGTCGGTCGCCACGGACGCGCAGTAGCCTGCGCAGCAGAAGGGGTGATGGCGGATGGCCAGTGCGGTGACGGCCCGGTTCGCCGACGCGGTGCTGGTCGAGCTCGCCCTGGCGCTCGTCGGCGTCCGCCCACAGCTCGAGCGGTTGCTGCTCGCGCTCTTCTGTCACGGCCACGTGCTGATCGAGGACGTGCCGGGAACCGGCAAGACGGCCGCGATCCGCGGGCTCGCGGCGGCTACGGGCCTGGCGCCCGGGAGGATCCAGGGCACGCCCGACCTGTTGCCCACACAGCTGACCGGCGTGAACGTCGTTGACCAGGCGACGGGGCGCTTCGTGTTCCAGCCGGGCCCGCTGTTCGCGTCGCTCGTACTGGTCGACGAGATCAACCGCACGACCCCGCGCACACAGGCGGCGCTGCTCGAGGCGATGGCCGAACGGCAGGTGACCGTCGACGGCGAGACCCACCGGCTGCCCGAGCCGTTCGTCGTCGCCGCGACGCAGAACCCGGTCGAGCACGCCGGCACGTTCCCCCTGCCCGAGGCGCAGCTCGACCGCTTCCTGCTGCGCATCGAGATGGGGATGCCGGCACGCGAGGCGCGGCGCAGCATCCTCCAGCGTCACCGCGGGAGCGATCCGGTCACCGCGATCACGCAGGTCGTCGACCCGGCCGACCTGCCGGCGGTGTGGACGGAGGTGGCGGCCGTCCGCCTCGCCGACCCGGTCGAGGAGTACCTGCTGGACGTCTGCGACGCGACGACCGCCCACGACGACGTCGCGCTCGGCGCGAGCGTCCGGGGCATGCTGATGCTTGAGCGGGCCGTGCGTGCGCTTGCGGCCATGCGGGGACGCGACCACGTCCTTCCCGACGACGTCCAGGACGTCGCGGTCGCGGTGCTCGCCCACCGGCTCGTGCTGTCGACCGACGCGCACGTGCGCGGTCGTGACAGCCGCGACGTGGTCCGCGAGATCATCGCGAAGGTGCCGGTGCCGGCGGCCGGGGACGGCTGACACCGTGTCGATGCGGCTCGGCATGGTGCTGATCGGCCTGGTCGCCGTGCTCCTGCCGGTGCCGGGCACCGCGCTGCTCGGCGGTGCGCTGTGGGCCATGGCGCTCGTGACGTGGCGCTGGTCGGCCGCGGTGCAGCGAGGCATCGCGGTCACGTGGGCCGGGCCGTCGCGGGTGCAGCCAGACGCCACGACGACCGGCACGCTCACCGTGCGCAACACGTCGCGATGGCCCGTCGGGTGGCTCGAGGTGACCCTTCGGCTGCCCGCCGCAGCGGCCGAGCCGCACGCCTTCCCGTTCGTGCTGCACCTGGCTGCGCGGAGCCGGCGCACGTTCGACGTCCGCTTCGTCGCCCGCGACCGCGGCGTCCACGAGCCCCGTGAGCTGTCGTGGCGCATCGCCGACCCGCTCGGCCTGGTGTCGCCAGCGGGCACGGGGACATGGCGCGGCGCGACGGTCATCGTCCCACGGCTCGCGCCTGTGCGCAGGATGGTGCTGGCGGCGCGCTCGCCGCTCGCGCAGCTGCCGCAGTCACGCTCGCTGTTCGTCGACCGCACCGCGCTCGTCGGGGTGCGTGCCTACGAGCGTGGTGATCCGCTGTCGAGCATCCACTGGCACGCGACCGCCCGGACCGGCCAGCTGATGCGCACGGAGCACGAGCGGGCCGCGGCGCGTGAGCTGCTCGTCTGCCTGGACCTGGCGACCGAGGGCTACCAGCGGCGCGGACGCCCCCCGGTTGCCGAGGCCGCGATCAGCACCGCGGCGTCGCTGCTCGCCGACACGGTGATCACCGCGCGCCAGCAGGCGGGGCTGGCACTGTCACGGGATGCGTCGGACGATGGCACCGGATCGGTGCGCGTGTGGCCCGTGCGTGGCGGCGACCGGCACCTGCACGCCATGCTCGACACGCTCGCGCGCGTCAGGCTGCACGACGCGGTCCCGATCGGTGCGGTCGTGCAGCGCGCCTCGCGGGGCCTGCACGCGGGCACGTCAGTGATCATCGTCACCGGGATGGTCGACGACGCGCTCGGCGCGGCAGTCTCGGCCGTCGACCGGCGCGGCCTGGCAGTCACGGTCGTCAGCGTTGGCAGCGGTGTGGAGTGGCAGTCGCGGCTGCCGTCACACGTGGCGGGCGCGCCGTGCGTGCCCGTGGCGTCGGACCGCGCGTTGCAGAGGTTGCCGCTGTGAGATGGCTGCGGCGACCCGCTGCCGTGGCCAGCCGCCACCGCCCGTCGGCTACCGTCGTCCGGGTCGCGATGCTCTCTGTCGCGCTGCCGGTCGGCCTGCTGCTGTGGATGGTCGCTGCGGTCGTCGCCCCCCGCCTCGCGCCGGCCGCCGTGCTCGTCGCGACGGGCGCCGTGGCCGCGTGGGGCGGGCGCGTCGGTGTGCTCAGCGGCGGACGTCGTCCGGGACTGCTGCATCGCGGCGCCGTCGTGCTCACTCGCTGGAGCGCGCTGCTTGGGGTCGCGACGGTCGTTCGGATCGCCTCGCATGGCACGGCGGAAGATCTGGTCGGTGTGGGGCTGCTCGCGCCGGGTGTGCTCGTGGTCCTCGGGTTCCTCGCAGGGCGCGACATCGGACGCATCCACCGGAGGCAGGCTGACCCGCTGGCCGTGCCCGCGGCGCACCGTGGTGCCGACGCCGCGCTCATGGCCGCTGTGCTGGTCGGTGTCGTCGCCGCGACCACCGTCGTCGTGCTGGCCTGGACCAGCGACGCGTCGTGGACACCGTCCCGCTGGGCGTTGCCCACCTGGCTCGCCGTGGCGATCGCCGCTGTTGTGTCGGGCCGGCCCACCATGCTGCGCGCGCGGTCCGGGACGTCACCGTCGGCGTCCGGTGGCTGGCTCAAGGCCGCGGTGCCGCTCGTCGGGGTGGTCGTCGCGTTGACCCTGTGTGTGGCGGTCGCCCTGTCGGCCGGCCTCGAGCTGCGGCTGCGCGACGCGCTGCCCTCGCTGCCGTCATGGAGTCTGAACCTGTTCGATCCCGCGACCGACCGGGCAGCGCCGCAGCCTCGCAGCTGGGAGGAGTCGACCGCCGGCGTCGTCTGGCAGATCGTCCTGCTTGTCGCGGTCGTCCTGCTGCTGACCGTCGGACGCTTCGCCCGCCGGCGCCGGCGGCGGGACCCAAACGGTCCGGGCCTGTCGTTGCGGATGCTGCTGCGGGCCCTGCTCGGCAGGGGCCGGGCGAGACGCGTCGTAGCTGACGACGAGGAGCGGGATCCGGACAGCCCGGTCGATGCGGTCGCCGACGCGCCGCTGGGGGCGGGAGCGACCGCCTGGGTGCAACGTTTCCGTCCACGGCCGCGCGATCCCGCGGCGGCGATCCTGCACGACTACCGCGTGGTCCAACGGCGGCTGCCCGGCCCTCGGCGGCGCCGTCCGTCCGAGACGGTGCTCGCGCACGCAGAACGCGAACACACGGCAGACCTCGCCGAGCTCGCGGACATGGTCTGCGCGATCCGGTTCGCTGGGCATGCTCCGACCGCGGACGACGCCGAGCGCAGCCGCCTGCTCGCCCGCCGGCTGACCCACGGGTGAGGCCCCGCCTCCTCTACCGGCATCAACCGCTCGGGCTCCGGGCATCCTGCGCCGAGTCGACCAGGAGGGCAGTGCCGATGGCAGCCGATGACCACGGACGGAGCGTCAAGGACGACGAGCAGTACGAGGCGTTGCGCGAGGAGGGGATGAGCAAGGAGGCGGCCGCCCGCATCGCCAACACCGACCGCAGCGAGGCGGGCGAGCGGGGTGGAAGCTCGCCGCCGTATGAGGAATGGACCCGCGACGAGCTCCACGACCGTGCCCAGGAGCTCGACATCGACGGGCGGTCCGAGATGGACAGGGACGAGCTGATCGAGGCGCTGCGGAACCGCTGACCTCGGGGGACCCCCCGCGGTATCCGAGGGACACGTTCGGCGGTGGCCCTCGGACGCCGGACGTGTCCCTGCGCCTCTCGGGAGCCCTGGCCGGCCGGGATACGCTCGGAGGGTCGACGACGACAGGAGCTGCCATGACCGTCTCACCCGTTCCCGAGCACCTGCACACGGTGACGCCGTCGCTGGTCTGCACCCCGTGTGCCGAGGCCATCGACTTCTACAAGCGGTCGTTCGGCGCCGAGGAGATCAGCCCGCCCATGACCGGCCCCGACGGGTCGGTCGCGCACGCGGAGATCCGCATCGGCGACAGCGTCATCATGCTCGCCGACGAGTGGCCGGGCGGGCCGACGCAGTCGCCGACGACCCTGGGCGGCTCGACGGCGGCGCTGTTCATCTACACCGATGACGTCGACGCGCTGTGGCAGCGGGCCATCGATGCGGGCGCTGAGGAGGTCTTCCCCCTGGAGGTCCAGTTCTACGGCGACAAGTCTGGCCGCGTCCGCGACCCGTTCGGCCACACGTGGGGCCTGGGGCAGAGCGTCGAGGACGTCAGCGAGGAGGAGATGGAGCGTCGCATGGCCCGGTTCTACGCCGACGCCGCCGACTAGCGCGGACGTCTTGGATCGAGGACGCCCTCGGGGAACCCGCGCTGGTCGTGCCCGTGGGGGAGCACGTGGTGCCGGCGGGTCGGCTCCGGTGATGCTCACGACGCGCTGACGAGCGTGGCCGGCGCAGCAGTCGTCTGCCGGCCGGCGGAGGACGTGGCGCGCGCAAGAGGGGCGACATCCTGGATCACCCCATACGGGAGGGATCCGCCGCGGATGGGCGGAGACCGTCAGTCCACCGTCACCACCTGCCTGCGGTAATTACGGGCGTCGCCATTGGGGTCGTAGCCGGCCTCGACGTTGCCCGCGGCGTCGACCGAGAACCAGTGGACGGTGGTGGTCCCAGGCTCCAGCTCGATGGGGGCCGCACTCTCGCGCAGACCGGCCGAGCGCACCATCGGTGAGGCGTACGTCGGCCGGCTTCCGTCGAGCGTGTAGTGGATCGTGACCGGCTCGGTGGCCGTGAACGTGACGTCACGGCCGGTGACCACGAGGGTCGTCCGGGGCGGCGTGACGTCGTTGCCATGTGCCCGTGCGACCTCGAACAGGCCGATCAGCCCGCTCGCGAACTCCATCGCCTCCTCGAACCCCTCCTCGAACGGTGGCTGGAAGCCCACGGCGTCCCAGTCGCCTTCGTCCGGGTCCCACAGGTCGGCGCCCACCTCGAAGTCTTAGCCGTAGATGCCGGCGTTGTACCAGTGCTCGTCAGCCGAGTTGCCGGCTGCGGAGTACAGCACGTCGATGACGGGACCGGTGCGCCCAGGCCACACCGCGGTACCGCGCCACCACTGCACCGCGGACAGGATGTGGCTGGAGGCCGCCCAGAAGTAGTCCTCCTCACCGAGCGTCGGTCGCGGCAGCGGCACGCGCCCCTCTTCGACGTACGCGCCGGGTGGCCACATGAAGTAGCCGCCGTACGAGTGGGTGTTCATCGCGAACTTGATGTTCGGGAACTGCTCGGTGAGCCAGACCTCGTTGCGCGCCTCGGGCTCTGACAGCTCCTCCGGTCCCGAGAACACCGCGCTGACGCACGAGCCGGACGCTCCGTCGTAGCCGTCGAACCCGGAACCGACACTGAAGTTGCGGTTCAGGTCGACGCCCCAGGCGTCGCGGGCGAACGGGTCGCTCAGGTTCGGCCCGCAGTGGTTGGTCAGGTTCTTGCGCTGGAAGCTGTAGTCATACAGCGAGTAGTGGCTGCCGTCAGGATTGACCGACGGGACGATGAAGATGTCCAACCCGTCGACCAGCCTCCTGGTCGCCGCGTCGTTTCTGTAGTTGCGCAACAGCCGTTCCGCTGCCTCGACCGCCACCAGCGGTGTCACCCATTCACGGGCATGCTCCTGCGAGTACGCGAAGACCCCCGTCCTGGAACCGTCGCGGTGCCTGCCGATGCGGATCGCCCGAACGGTGAACGGCTCGCGGGACACGGATGCGGGGGCGCTCAGGAAGTCCGACAGCTGCTCGCTACCGACCTCGGCGACGCCGTTCCCCGCATTGCCGCGGAACGTCGCGGCCGACACCAACGCCGAGGCATCCGGCGAGTCATTGATCGCCGCGACCACCTGCGCGGCCGTGCTGACCAGCGCCCCACCGCCATCGGTGGCCAGCGACACCACGATCGTGCCGTCCTCGACCGTGACGGTCAGTGGGCTGTCGGGCACGCCGGGATCCCGTGTCTGCAGCGCGAGGTCGTTGCCGCCTTCGTGACCCCACGCGTGGGACGTCACGTAGAACGCGGTGCTCGTGGTCGTACCGATCAGTGCCTGAGCGTGGCGGCGGTAGCCGTTGGTCTTGTACGGCAACTCGATGATCTCGGCGAGGTTCGGGAACTCGGCGGCCAGTGCCTCGATGCGGTCGTACACCTCGGTCGGATCCATGTAGTGGTCGACGAAACCGGTCGCGACATGCGGGCCGTCGGCCTTGCGCGGTTCGCCCAACCACTCGACGACCTGCGCGGTGGTCTCGCCACCCATGGTGCTGGTGATCGTGACCTGTTCGGGGATCTGGTCGACGGGGATGGGCTCGCTGAACCGGTGGTAGAGGTACTGCCCGGCGTCGACGAATCGGCTCATGGTCTGACTGTTGCCGTCCCAGCTCACTGTCAGCACGGTCGAGCTGTCTGCACCGGCGGAGCTCTTCACCTCGACGTTGAGGTTCGTCTGTCCGCCGATGCTCTCGAACCACTCGGACCGAAGGACTGTGAGGGTGTCGGTGGCGAGGGCGGAGATCCGATCGAGCTCCTGCAACGTGGCCTCGCGCTCGGCTTCGACGGCTTCGACCTGCTCTGCTTCGACGACGACCTCGCCGACGGCGAAGCCCAGCCCTCGGAGCCGACCCTGCTCCCGGTCGGTCGCGACGGCGTGGACCTCCAGCCCGCCCGACACCGGCCTGCCGGCGGCCGCCGGCGCAGGACCCGTATCGGGGGACGAGGCGCTCGGGGCGCTCGCGGCCGACCAGGCCGCGCGACACGGCACGGGACGTGGCGGAAACGGGCCGGATCGCTACCAGGAACGCTGGATCCGATCAGCAGGCCGGGACCCGACGCGCCCATCCGGATCACGAACGGATGCACCAGATCGGTACTCGCACCAGCCGAGCCGGTCGACGTCAGCGTGCCAGTCGGCCCCGTCTCCTTAGCCGTCGGCGATCTCCTCCCACACGGTCGTCCTGCCCGTGCCGTACACGCCGGTGAGCAGCACCCCCGACGGCGCTGTCATAGTGTCGCCTCGAACGGCAGCGGTGGCCTCCCCGTGAGCTGCGCGACGGCGTCCGAGACCGCCTCCCAGCGGTGCTCGCGGATCGACGCGAACATCGTGTCGTAGGCGTGGGCCCACCACGGATCAGTGCGCGCGTCCGCCATCAGCCGGCGGTGCTCGGGCGGCGTGACATCGACGTACTCGAGGTGTCGACCGATGGTGCGGCTGTGGCGGCTCGCGACGGCGGCCATGTCCAGGGCTTCGGGGCCGTGATGGCGTGGTGGCCGTTGGTGGGCGCACGGCACGCGGGCGCCGCCAGGCGCGGGCGACATCGGACCGCGCCACGAGCGAGACCCGACCATCGGCCGCAGGAACCCGGAGTCCGCCGCTGTCGACGGCGGCACGTGGCCACTGCGCGAGGTACTCGGCGAAGATCGAGGCGCGCGCGATCGAGAAGCCCATGCCGCTGTCGACGAGCAACCGCTCCGTCGCGCCGTTGGTGACGGCGTAGGTGAACGGTGACGCCGGTCGGCGTCGAGCCCGCTGAGGTAGACCACATGTCCGATACCTGCAGTGCCCGCGGCGTCGACCACGTTGAGGTGCGCCAGCAGCACGCGGGCAGCGTCGCCGTCAGCGGAGACGAACACCAGCGTGTGGACGCCGTGGAACGCCTTGCGCGAGTGCCGGCGGATCGTGGTGGTCGGCAATTCGGTGTCCGACGCCCGCGGGCAGCTCTCCGGCCGCGGGCTCTGGCCGGACCAGCGCCGTGACCTCGTGGTCGGTGCCGGCGGCCAGCAGGCGGACGACGGTGCCGCCGACCACACCGGTGGCACCGGTCACCAGGAGGGCACGCGCGTCTCCGTCTCTCGTCCCAGACACCAACGGACTGCGCGGCCACGCCCGTCGTGGGGCCCGTCGCCGTGGCGGCGCCGGAGACTACGGGAGCATCACGTGGTCGGCAAGGAACGTGCGTGCCGATGGTGTGTCGAGCCGGTGGGTGGAGTTGGTCGCACGGCAGAAGCTGTCACCGGTCGCGGTGATCGGGACCACGAGGTTGCTCGTATCGTCGCCGAGGAAGTGTGGCCCGCCCGCGTCGCCGTGGCACGTCCGTCGTCCGTCGAGGCTACATCGACAGCTGCAGCCAGCTCGTGCGCTGCACGTGCCGTCTGGTCGGAAGCGCTTCATCCCTGCTCCCTCCGCCCATGTGTCCCCGATGTCCCCCGTGAACGTGGTGATGACGAACCGCACCGGCGCGGCGTGTCTGTCAATGGGTGTCCCCGGATGTCCCAGAACCGTTCCATGCGTCGCCGGGACGTTGGCCCACACCCCTCCCCGCCCGGAGCGGGGACGCAGCGTCGACCCGCTCGGCGAGCAGCCAGCGGGCGTCGTCGTCGAGCCAGTCAACGAACGCCAGGCCGGCGTCGTCGAGGAGGGTCGCGATCGCGGCGTCGTCGAGCAGCACCGCCTCGTAGTGCTGGGTCCAGGCGCGGCCACCGACGGTGTAGTGCGCGCTCGCGGAGAAGCGGCCGCCCTCGCGGTCGCGCACCTCGTGTCGGACATGCACGCCGCCCACCTCGCCCTCCTGCTCGTCCGGGCCGTCGAGCAGCGTCGGGTGGAACCGCTCGACGAGCACCGCGCCGTCCAGGCGGACGTGGCGGCGGCAGGCGGCGAGGTACGCAGGCGCTGCCGTCGGGTGGTTGACCAGGTGGCTGGCGAGCACCACGACGTCGAACGTGCGCCTCAGGTCGAGGTCGAGGATGTCGGCGCGTACAGCCTCGACGGTGGGGGACAGGTGCGCGACCATCCCGGCATGGGCGTCGACGCCGGTGACCATCACGCCCCTGGCCGCAAGTGCGTTCGCCAGCCTGCCGACGCCGCAACCCAGGTCCAGCACCAACCCGCCCGGCGGCACCTGGTCGGCGACCAGGTCGAGGGCGTCGTGCGGCGGCATCGCCAGGTACACCGCGACCGGCGAGCCGTCGGGTGCCACCTCGTCGCGCACGGTCCGCTCCATCCGTCATCGTGCTCGACCAGAATGACCACTCGAGGGAGCCGGTGCGCTCAGATGGGCCGACTCGCGGGCGCTGGTCCACGCGCGGCGTGCCCACGTCGCCCACTGACGGCTACCGTCGTCGGGTCAGCACCCGTCCACCACCACCTCCAGCATCGGACCTGCCGTGGGCACCGCCGTCGCCGATCTGCGAGCGCGCCTGCCGCAGCTCACGCTGCGCGACCAGCGGCGCCTGCGCCGCCGGCTCGACCGCGCGCGCCGACACGACGGCGCGGCCCGCAACCAGGCACTGGCCGCCGTGGCCGGCGCGATCGACGCGGCCGAACAGCACGTGGCCCGCCGGCGGGACGCAGTGCCGGCGGTGTCGTATCCGCCCGAGCTGCCAATCACCGCGCGCGTCGACGATCTGGCCGCGGCCATCCGTGACCACCAGGTCGTCGTCGTCGCCGGCGAGACCGGCTCGGGCAAGACGACCCAGCTGCCCAAGATCTGCCTCGAGCTGGGTCGCGGCGTCCGGGGAATGATCGGGCACACCCAACCACGGCGGATCGCCGCCCGGACGGTCGCCGATCGCATCGCCGAGGAGCTTGACGTGCAGGTCGGGGGACAGGTCGGCTACGAGTTCCGGTTCAACCGCCGGATCGGCGACGAGACCCTGGTCTCGGTGATGACCGACGGGATCCTGCTCACCGGCATCGGTTCCGACCCCGCGCTGACCGCCTACGACACGCTGATCATCGACGAGGCGCACGAGCGCAGCCTGGCGATCGACTTCCTGATCGGCTACGTCGCGCAGCTGCTGCCGCGGCGCCCGGACCTCAAGGTCATCATCACGTCGGCCACGATCGATCCGGAACGGTTCTCGCGGCACTTCGACGACGCGCCGATCGTGGAGGTGTCGGGGCGCACGTACCCGGTCGAGGTGCGCTACCGCCCGCTCGACGAGGCGCCCGGCGACGACGAGGACGAGGACAGCGACTGGGTCGAACGGGACCAGACCGAGGCGATCATCGACGCGGTCACCGAGCTGCGGACCGAGGGACCGGGCGACATCCTCGTGTTCCTGTCCGGTGAGCGTGAGATCCGCGACACCGCCGACGCGCTGGCGGACCTGAAGCTCGGCGACACCGAGATCCTGCCGCTGTACTCGCGGCTGGCGACCGCCCAGCAGCGCAGGGTGTTCCAGCCCCACAGCGGACGGCGGATCGTGCTGGCGACCAACGTGGCCGAGACATCGCTGACCGTGCCCGGCATCCGCTACGTGATCGACCCCGGATACGCGCGGATCTCCCGCTACAGCGCCAGGCTGAAGGTTCAGCGCCTGCCCATCGAGAAGATCTCCCAGGCGTCGGCGGATCAGCGCACGGGTCGCTGCGGCCGCACTTCCGACGGCATCTGCATCCGTCTGTACAGCGGGGACGACTACGAGGCGCGGCCCGAGTTCACCGAGCCCGAGATCCTGCGCACCAACCTCGCGTCGGTGGTGCTGCAGATGGCGGCACTGGGTCTCGGCGACATCGCACAGTTCCCGTTCCTGGATGCGCCCGACGCCCGCCAGGTCCGCAACGGGTTGATGCTCCTCCACGAGCTGGGGGCCATCGATCCCGACGCCGCACCCCGGTCGGGCTGGGGCCGACGACGTCGCGCCCGACGCGGCGACGGCGGTCCGTCCCTGACGCCGGTCGGGCGCACGCTGGCGCGGCTGCCCGTCGACCCCCGCCTGGGGCGCATGCTGATCGAGGCGGACCGCAACGGCTGCCTCGACGAGGTGCTGATCATCGCCTCGGCGCTGTCGATCCCCGACCCGCGCCAGCGGCCGGCCGACAGGCGACAGGCCGCCGACGAGCTGCACGCACGCTTCGCCGCCGAAGGCTCGGATTTCCTGACATGGCTGAACCTGTGGCACTACCTGCGTGAGCAACGCGACGTGCGGTCGGGCAGCCAGTTCCGCAGGCTGTGCCGCAGCGAGCACCTCCACTACCTGCGCATCCGTGAGTGGCAGGACCTGGTCACGCAGCTGCGGCGTCTGACGGGTGACCTCGGAATGCACCGAACCACCGAGCAGGCCGGACCCGACGCGATCCACCGCTCGCTGCTGGCCGGGCTGCTGTCACACATCGGCGTGCGCGACGGCGACGGCTTCGTCTACCGGGGTGCCCGCGGCGCGACGTTCGCCATTCAGCCGGGGTCGGTTCTGTTCAAGACGGCACCGCAGTGGATCATGGCCGCCGAGCTCGTCGAGACGACCCGGCTGTGGGCACGTACCGTCGCGCGGATCCGACCGCAGTGGGCAGAGCAGGTCGGCGCCCACCTGGTCGTGCGCCACCACGGCGATCCCCACTGGTCGGCGAAGCGCGGGGCGGTCGTCGCCTCGGAGCGGGTCACGCTGTACGGGGTGCCGCTGGTCGCCGACCGGACCGTCGACTACGCACCGATCGATCCGGAGGCGGCGCGCGAGCTGTTCATCCGCCACGCCCTGGTCGGAGGCGAGTGGCACACGCAGCATGCCTTCTGGCGGCGCAACCTGGAGCGGATCGCCGAGGCTGAGGCGCTCGAGGACAAGCTGCGCCGGCGTGACGTCGTGGTCGACGACGACGTGCTGTTCGCCTTCTACGACGCGCGGGTCGGCGCCGAGGTGATCTCGACGCGGGCGTTCGACGCCTGGTGGAAGCGGATCCGCCGCGACCAGCCCCACCTGCTCGACCTACCGTGGGAGTTTCTGGTCGGCGACGTCGACGAGCGCCGGGACCGGTTCCCCGACCACGTGCGCCAGGGTGACCTCTCGCTGACCGTGACCTACCGCTTCGACCCCGGCGCGACCGGCGACGGGCTCACCGTGCACGTGCCGGTGACGGCGCTGAACCGCGTCGACCCTCGGGGGTTCGCCTGGCTCGTGCCCGGCCTGCGTGCCGAGTTGGTCACGGAGCTGCTGCGCGGGCTGCCGAAGACGATCCGGCGGGAGCTGGTGCCGATCCCCGACACGGCCCGCGCCGTCATGGTCGAGCTCGGCCCGGACCCCGGCCCGTTGCCAGACGCCATGACGCGCGCGGTCCGGCGGGTCGCCGGTGTCACCGTCGCGCGGGACGACTGGCGGCTCGACCGATTGCCCGAGCACCTCCGCGTGCGCTTCGAGGTGACCGATGATCACGGCCACGTGCTCGGCGAGCACGAGGACCTCGCCGCGCTGCAGCGGCGGCTCGCGCATCGCGTGCAGGCGGGTCTCACCTCGGCCGCTGGGATCGAACGGCGAGGGTTGACGACGTGGGAGCTCGCTGACCTGCCTCGCACGTTCGTCCGCGAGCAGGCCGGCCATCGCGTGGAGGGCCACCCGGCGCTGGTCGACGAGGGTGACAGCGTGGCGGTGCGTGTGCTGGGCAGCCCGCGCGAGCAGCAGGTCGCGATGTGGACCGGCACCCGCCGCCTGCTCCTGTGCTCGCTCGGTGCGCCGGTGACGCGGGTGGACCGGCGGCTGGACAACGCGACCAAGCTGGCGCTCACCACCAGCCCGCACGGCAGTGTCACCGCGCTGCTCGACGACGTGCTGACGGCGGTGGTCGACGAGCTCATGCGGCGACACGGTGCGCCGGTGTGGGATGCAGACGCCTTCGACGCGCTGCAGTCCCGCGTGCGCGCGGATCTCGACGCACTGCTGCTCGATGTCGTCCACACCGTCGCCAGGCTCCTCACGGCGGCGGGGGAGATCGCCGACCGGCTCGCCGGATGGGACCTCGACGGCACCCGCCTGGCCGTCACGGACATGACGACGCAGCTGCGGGGACTCGTGCACGCCGGGTTCGTCACGGCCAAGGGCGTGCGCCGCCTCGACGACGTCGAGCGGTACCTGCGGGCCCTGCGCCACCGGCTGGACACGCTGGCGCGCGACCCCGAGCGCGACCGCGCCCGCACCGACGACATCGCAGAGGTGACCCGCGCCTACCGTGTCCGGCTCGCGCACCTGCCTCCGGAACGACGGACCTCACCCGCCGTGCTCGAGATCCCCTGGATGATCGAGGAGCTGCGCGTCGGGCTGTTCGCCCAGTCGATCGGCACCGCCTACCGCGTGTCACCCGAGCGCGTGCTGCGCGCCATCGACGACCTCGCGACCTGAGCGTGGCGAGGACGCACGTGTGCGTCCTGTCGGCCACAGCCAGGTTCCGAGGACCTCCTGCGAAGCCTGGTGCTCTGCGCGCTGCGACGCGCAGGGTGCAGGTCCGCTCGGGACACTCGGGTGGCGGCCGGGCTCAGAGATCGTCGTACTGCGGATCGAACTCCGCTCGTGCGGGCGTCCCGATGCCGTGCAGGATTGGTGTCACCGGGCCGCTGTCGAGCAGTTCGGTGGCAGAACAATCGCATCGCGGTTCACGGTCGGCTTACGCATGAACGACGCGCCGACGCTGTGCCCGTAGTGGTCGTACGGACGGGACGACCATGGGGGGCTGAGCCCCACCTCGGGCGCGGATGGGCGGATCGCTGTCGTTGGCGTGCTGGGCATCGCGAGCGGTCGCGGGGTCGGATGGCCAGGCCTCTGCGTCCTGCGTGGGGTGTCCGGCGAGGGACCATGTCCGCGATGCACAAGCGCGACGGATGGGTCGTGGACGACGTGGAACCGGTGGCACAGGGCCGGCTGGTCCCCGGTGCACGCGTACCCGTGGCGTCGACGAAGTACAACGGATCGATGCACTACCGGTACACCTGCACGGTCGCGGCTGATGAGGGCGACCGGCTGCTGGCGTTCGCAGCCGCGGGCACGCCGATGCGCAGCTACCGCGGTGTGCGACGCGCGGCGCGCCACTTCCTCCGCGTCCACGACACCGAGCACTTCTGGAACCTCGAGGTCATGTGGGACGCCGATTGGCGGCCGAGCAAGCACTACGTGAACATCGCGATGCCGTCGACATGGGACGATGGCATGCTGAGGTTCGTCGATCTCGACCTGGACATCTCGTGGTGGGCCGACGGGCGGGTGCGGCTGCTCGACGAGAAGGAGTTCGCCGATCACCGCGCGAGGTTCGGCTACCCGCCATGGCTCGTCGAGCGGGCATGGGAGGCCGTCGATCAGGTGCGTGGGCTCATCTCGACGCGGACGGCGCCGTTCGACGGTGCGCTGTACGCCTGGCGCCCGCCACGGCACTGGGTCGACGCCGCCGGTTGAGCTGCTCCCACGGGAGGTCTCGCCGGGAGTTCCGCCAGCACCGGCAGATGAACCGACACGGCGTCTGCTTCGTAGTACACAGCGACGAAGCGGTGAGGAGAACACCATGAGGGTCCCACGGATCGCGCTGCTGCTGGTCACGCTGCTGCTGGCCGCCGCGTGTGGGGGAGACGAGGCCGCCGGCGACGGCGGTGGTACGTCGGAGGTCGCGGCCGAGGCGTCGGAGGCCGCCGCAGCGCCATCCGAACCTGCGGCGTCGTCCGAGCCGGCCGCCGAGACGTCCGAGGACGCGTCAGCCGCCGGTGGGGGAGCGATCGAGGTCGCGTCGACCGACCTCGGAGACATCCTGGTCGACGGCGAGGGCATGACGCTGTACGTGTTCGACAACGACACCGGCGGCACCAGCTCCTGCACCGGTGACTGCGTCGCCAACTGGCCGCCGCTCACGGGTGACGTCACCGCCGGCGACGGCGTCGACGAGAGCCTGCTGGGCACGACCCAGCGCGACGACGGCTCGATGCAGGTCACCTACGCCGATCAGCCGCTGTATCACTTCGCCGGCGATCAGGCGCCGGGCGACGTCAACGGCCAGGCGGTCGGCGGCATCTGGTGGGTCGTCGGCGCCGATGGTGAGAAGATCACCGACGAGGTGAGCCAGACGACCACGTCCGACGGCAACGGATACTGAGTCCCATGGGCAGACGGGGCGTCGACTCGGTGCGTGCGTTGCACGACGTCTACGCCGGTCCGCTCTACGTCTACGCCGTCCGCCGTCTGGGCGACGCCCAGGCCGCCGAGGAGGTGGTCCAGGACACGCTGGTCCGTGCGTGGCGCGCGCGCGACCGCTACGACGCCGACCGGGGGCCGGTTTCGGCGTGGCTGTTCGCCATCGCGCGCAACCTCGTGATCGATCGGGCGCGTCGCCGTGACGCACAGCCCGACGTCGTGCCGCTGCCGAGCCTGGCCGATCCCCTCGACGAGGTCGACCGCATGCTCGAGACGTGGCAGGTCGCCGATGCGCTCGCCGGCCTCTCCGTGGCTCACCGGGAGGTCATCCTGGCGTGCCACTACCGGGGTCACACCGTGGGCGAGGCGGCGACGCTGCTGGGCGTGCCCGCGGGCACCGTGAAGTCCCGCCTGTACTACGGGCTGCGGGCGCTGCGGCTGAAGCTCGAGGAGATGGGGGTCGTCGGATGACGCCCGAGCACCAGCAGCAGCGGGAGGCGCTGGCGGCCTACGTCCTCGGGGCGCTGGACCCCGGTGAGCGGCGGGCGCTCGAGCACCATCTGTCGGCGTGCCGGGACTGCACCGACGAGCTGACGCGCCTGACCCCCCTGCCCGGCCTGCTCGGCCGGGTCAGCGAGCAGGAGGTGCGGGCGGACCTCCTGGTGCCGTCGCGTGACCTGCTCGACGGCGTGATCCGACGCCTCGCCGACACCGAGCGCGTCCTGCGGCTGCAGGTCCGGCGCTGGCGCCTTGCCGCCATCGCCGCCTGCATCGCCGCACTGGTGGTCGCCGTCGTTGCGGTGGCGCCGTGGGACACCGGACCCGACCGCGTGATCGTCGCGGCGGAGCCGGCGGCCACGGGCGCGACGGCGACCACCGGCGAGGTCGCGGCAACCGCCTGGGAGTGGGGGACGACCGTGGAGCTCGACGCGGCCGACCTCCCTCGCCGCGACGGCTACGTGCTCTGGGCGGTCGCCGAGGACGGCCGCCGCGAGCGTGCCGGCACGTGGGGCGTCACGGCGTCGGGCCACGCCCGCGTGCGCGGCGCGAGCTCGATCGACCGCGACGACCTCGCTCGAGTCGAGGTCACGGACCGCGACGGCAAGGTCATCATGACGTTCGACTTCGTCGACGACACGTAGGCCGCAGGTTCACCGCGCGTCCGACGGCGGCAGCGGAACGCCGGCGCAGCCGGATGACCCGACTGTGACGTCTGGGACATGTGGGCGCTCGCCAACGACGGGCGGTCCAATCCTTATCCTTGACGCCCATGCCCGCACTCGCGCTGTCCGTCACGCCGTACGGCCGTCCCGCGGCGGCGCGCCTGCGTGCGCGCCTGTCGGCGGCGAAGGCGGACGATCCGTTGCACCCGGTGACGGTCCTCGTGCCGACCAACTACGTAGGGGTGTCGACCCGGCGTCTGCTCGCCTCGGGGGAGCTCGGTGCGGTCACCGCCCGCGGCGGGGGGATCGCCGGACTGACGCTGCTGACCGTGTACCGGCTGGCCGAGCTGCTGGGAGCCCCGGCCCTGGCGGCGGCGGGCCGACGGCCGGTGTCGACGCCCCTGTTGGGTGCGGTCGTGCGGCAGGTCCTGCGCGCCGATCCGGGCATCTTCGCGCCGGTCGCCGAGCATCCCTCGACCGAGAAGGCGCTGGTGCGCTCGTACCGCGAGCTGTCGGACCTGACGCCCGATGCGCTCGGCACGCTGGCGCACGGACCGGTCGAACGTGTGCGGCACGTCGTGCGGATCCACCGTGCGGTGCGCAGCAGCTTGGCGGCCGGGTGGTACGACGAGGCCGACCTGATGCACGCAGCCGCCCAGGCGGTCCGCGACGGGTCCCCGGTGCTCGACGACCTCGGCACGGTGCTCGTCCACCTGCCCGAGCGCCTGTCGCTGCCCGCCGCCGCGCTGCTGCGCACGCTCGCCGACGCGATCCCCGTCGAGGTCGTCGCCGGGTTGACCGGTGCCCCGGACGCCGACGCCGACGTCCTCCGGTCGCTGCGCCGGCTGGGGCTCGAGCCACCGCCGATCGATGTCGCGAGACCGGAGGTCAGCCGGATCGTGTCGGTGTCCGACGCTGAGGAGGAGGCGCGATCGGCGATCGACCGCGTGCTCACGGCGGTCCGCGAGGGCGTCCCACTCGCGCGCATCGCCGTGCTCTACCCCCAGCCGGAGCCGTACGCTCGGATCCTCGACGAGCAGTTCGCCGCGGCCGGGATCGCATGGAACGGTGCCGCGGTCAGGCCGCTGTCGGACCGCATGGTCGGCCGGTGGCTGCTCGACCTGCTCGATCTGGACGCCCTGGCCTTCGCGCGTCCGGCGGTCATGGGTCTGCTGACGTCCGCGCCGGTCGTCCGCCGGGCGACCGCGAGCGACGACAGCGGGAGGTCACGTGGTGTCTGGTCCGTGCCCGCCGGTGCGTGGGAGCGGATCAGCCGTGAGGCGGGCGTCGTCGGTGGCCGGGCCGAGTGGCACGACCGCCTGACCCACCACGCCGACGCCTGCCAGCGGCGCGCCGACGACCCCGATCCCGACGCCGAGGACTGGATGATCGAGCGCGACCGGCGGCAGGCGCGCCAGGCACGTGAGCTTGCGGCCACGGTCGGCGAGCTCACCCGCGAGCTCGACCGTGCCGCACTGACACGCAGCTGGAGCGGCCTGGCCGCGTGGTGCCGGCGTATGGTCGACGGTTGGATCTCACGGCGACGTGGCGACTGGCCCGAGGTCGAGCGGGACGCCACCGACCGGGTCGACGCCGCACTCGACCGGCTCGCCTGCCTCGACGCCACCGAGCCGGCGACCGACCTGGCGACCTTCCGGCGTGCGCTGGCCGCTGAGCTCGACGACGACCTGGGACGGGTCGGTGCACTCGGCCACGGGGTGCTGGTCGGCACACCCGCGTCCGCGCTGGGCGTCGACCTGGACGTCGTGATCGTGCTCGGCATGGCCGAGGGGCTGACGCCGACCCGCCCGCGCGAGGACTCGCTGTTGCCGGACGTCGCGCGGCGCACCGTCGAGGCGCAGCTGCAACCCCGCGACGACCGTGCCGGCACGGAGCACCGGCACCTGCTGGCGGCGCTCGCTGGGGCGCGGTCGCAGCGGATCCTGGTGTTCCCTCGCGGCGACCTGCGGCGCAGCACCGAGCACGCCCCGTCACGCTGGCTGGCCGACGCGGTCGAGCAGCTCAGCGGCCGCCGCAGGCTGCCGGCCCGGGCGCCGTGGCTCGAGACCGTCCCCTCGTTCGCGGACCGCGTCCGCACGGCCCGTGCGCCGGCGACCGCCCGCCAGTACGCGCTGCGGGCGCTGGCCACCGCCCCACTCGGCCGCGACGGCCGGCTGCCCCACCACGCCTGCGTCGCGAACGACGCCGACCTGCAGCGCGCGTCCGCGCTGCTGCACGACCGGACCGCCGGCCACTTCGGTCGCTTCACGGGTCATCTCGCCGGACCGGCCGCAAAGCTGGCCGCCGATCACGTCCGTGACAGGGTCGCGTCGGCGACCACGCTGGAGCAGTGGCTGGAGTGTCCACATGCCTACCTGGTCCGGCATGTGCTGGGGGTCAAGCCGGTCGACAACCCCGAGGAGCTGTTGGAGATCTCCGCGCTGGAACGCGGCGACGTCGTCCATCGCGTGCTCGACGCCTGGCTGCGCGACCGGATCCGCGACGGCGTCCCTGCGCCCCACGAGCCGTGGCCCGCCGCGGCCGTCGAGGCGCTGCGGGCGCTGACCGACGCGGCGCTCGAGGATGCGGAGCAGCGCGGGGTGACCGGACACGCGGTGCTGTGGGCCCGCGACCGCGCCCGGATCGCCGGCGACCTGGAGGCCTTCATCGAGCGCGACCTCATTCGCCGGCGAGAGAACGGGTTGACGCCCGAGGCGACCGAGCTGCCGTTCGGGTTCCCCGGCGGGCTGCCACCCCTGCGGATCGAGCTGGGCGACGGGCGGTCGGTGCAGGTCCGCGGCCGGATCGACCGCGTCGACGTGGCTGCCGACGGCACGGTGTTCGTCACCGACTACAAGACCGGGAAGGCGACCTACACGACCGCCTCGAGCGACGACCCCCTGGCCGGGTCGACGCGCCTGCAGCTGCCGATCTACGGCCTGGCGCTGCGCGACCGCTACCCCGACGCGCCCGGCATCCACACCGAGTACTGGTTCATCACCCACGCCGGGCGGGGCAGGCGCATCGGCTACCGGCTGACCGACGACGTCGTCGCGCAGCTGCGGGCGGCGCTCGCACTGGTCGTCGACGGCGTCGACGCGGGCCTGTTCCCCGGGCGCCCGCCGGACAAGCCGTCCTACGGCAGCCACGTGCAGTGCGTGTACTGCGACCCCGACGGCCTCGGGACCGCGCAGCTGCACCGTGCGTGGGAGCGCATCCGGACCGATCCTGCCCTGCGCGCCTATGTGCAGGCGGTCGAGCCCGATGTGCTCGACGAGGGTGCTGACGCGGGAGCGGCCGCGTGAGCGTGCTCCCGCTGGCCGACGACATCGCCCGACGACGGGTGCGCAACGACCTCGACGCCACGGTGTTCGTCGAGGCGGGAGCGGGATCCGGCAAGACGTCGTCGCTCGTCGACCGCGTCGAGGCGCTCGTGCGCGACGGCGTCGAGATGCGCTCGATCGCGGCGATCACCTTCACCGAGAAGGCCGCGACCGAGCTGCGCGACCGGATCCGGCAGCGTCTCGCCGATGCCGCGGCCGAGCGGGACGGGTCCGACGTCGTGCTGCTCGATGCGGCGCTCGGCCAGCTCGACGCCGCGGCGATCTCGACGCTGCACGCGTTCGCCCAGCGGATCCTGACCGAGCACCCCATCGAGGCACGGCTGCCGCCCGACGTCGAGGTCCTCGACGAGGTCGCCTCGCAGCTGGCGTTCGCCGACCGGTGGCGGCGCTTCCGCGATCAGCTGCTCGACGCGCCCGAGCTGCGACGGACGGTCCTGCTGGCGCTCAGCTCGGACATCCGCCTCGACGACCTGCGCCACCTCGCGTCGGTGCTCGACGACAACTGGGACCTGGTCACAGAGCCCGGCCGGCTGCCGTGGGCGCGCGTGGAGCCGCCGACGTGCGACGCGACCGCGCTGATCGCCGAGCTCGCGACCCTGGTCGAGCGGCGTGGCGAGTGCGGTGACGAGGAGGACCTGCTGTGTGCGTACCTGCGTGAGGAGGTCGCGCCCTACGTCGAGCATCTCCGTGGCGCCAGCGACGAGTTCGACCTGCTCACCGCGTTGCGCGCGACCAGGCCGTCGCTGCGCTTCTCGTACGGCAGGGCGGCGAACTGGGTCGACAAGCAGGGGGTCCTCGACGACCTCGCCGCGGCCCGCGAGCACCGCGTGCGGATCGTCACCGACGTCACGCTCGGCGCACTGCACCGCATCGCGCTGGAGGTCGCCACCTTCACGTTGGACGCGGCCGAGGAGCGCCGGGCTGGCGGGCACCTGGAGTTCCACGACCTGCTCGTCATGGCCCGCGACCTGTTGCGCGACCCCGAACGGGGCGCGGCCGTCCGGGCACAGCTGGGCGCCCGCTACCAGCGCCTGCTGCTCGACGAGTTCCAGGACACCGACCCGATCCAGATCGAGCTCGCGGTGCTGATCGCCAGCACCGATCCGCACGCCGCGCGCCGCCCGTGGCCCGACGTCGAGGTCGAGCCGGGCCGCCTGTTCTTCGTCGGCGACCCCAAGCAGTCGATCTACCGCTTCCGGCGCGCGGACGTCGACGTGTTCCTGCGGGCACGCGACACGCTGGGCGATCCGGTGCTGTCGCTGACCACCAACTTCCGGTCGTCGCCGGCGGTTCTCGCATGGGTCAACCACGTCTTCGGCCGGCTGATCACGGCCGAGCCGGGCTCCCAGCCCGCCTACGAGGCGTTGGATGCCGCGCCCAGCCGAGAGCCCGCCCCCGCCAGTCCCGGCGTGGTGCTGGTCGGCCGGGAGCACGCCGACGACCCCACCGCCGACGAGCTGCGCGACCGCGAGGCCGCGGACGTCGCCGCAGCCGTGCGCGCGGCGCTGCGGTGGCGGGTGACCGATCCCGACGACGGCTCCTGGCGGCGCGCGCAGCCCGGCGACATCGCGATCCTGCTGCCCGCGCGGACATCGCTGCCCGCGCTCGAGCGCGCGCTGGACGCCGCGGGCGTCGGCTACCGTGCGGAGACCAGCTCCCTGGTCTACTCGACGCGTGAGGTCCGCGACCTGCTGGCCGCCGTGCGCGCCCTGGCCGATCCGACCGACCGGTTGTCGTTGGTCACCGCCCTGCGGTCCCCGCTGTTCGCGTGCGGTGACGATGACCTCGTGACCTACCGGCTCGGCCTGGGAGGTGCGCTGAACTTCCGCTGGCCAGACCTCGACGACCTGCCCCACGACGACCCGGTCGTCGCGTCGCTGCGGTACCTGCGGCGGCTGTTCGACCAGCTGCCGTGGCTGGCGCCGTCGGAGGTCCTCGACCGCATCGTGCGCGACCGGCGGCTGTTCGAGCTCGGCTACGCCCAGCACCGGCCGCGCGACCTGTGGCGGCGGGTCCGGTTCGTGATCGACCAGGCGCGGGCGTGGAGCGCAGCCGAGGCCGGCACGCTGCGCCAGTACGCGGAGTGGGCAAGGATGCAGGCGTCGGAGACCACGCGGGTCGCCGAGACGATCCTGCCCGAGACCGACGACGACTCGGTGCGGATCATGACGATCCACGGCTCGAAGGGCCTCGAGTTCCCGGTCACGATCCTGTCGGGCATGTCCACCGCGGCGCGGACCGACCGGGGACGCGTGCAGGTGTCGTTCCCGCCCGGCGAGGCGATGGGGCTGCGGATCGGGCGCGACCTGGCCACACCCGAGTTCGAGGACTTCAAGCCCATCGACGAGCAGATGAGCCATCACGAGCGGCTGCGCCTGCTGTACGTCGCCTGCACCCGCGCGCGCGACCACCTGATCGTGTCGGTCCACCGAAGGGCGCGACGCCGGCCCGCTGACGCCGAACGCAAGCTGACGAACGCCGAGCTGATCGCGCGGGCCAGTGAGGACGCGCCGCACGCCGCCGGACTCGAACAGGCAGCGGTGTCGCCGCCCGTCCAGGAATCGCTGCCGCTGCTGTCCGACGTGCCACCGCTGCCGCCATTCGACGCCTGGGCTGCCGAGCGGGAGCAGGTGCTGGGCCGCAGCGGCCTGCGACGCACCGTCGGCGCCACCGACGTGGAGCTGCCCGCCGACGTCGAGCTGGACGACGAGGCGACCGCGGGCGTCGACAAGCAGCCTCGTGACCTCGACCTGGCCCCGTGGCTCAAGGGCCGCTACGGCACGGCGATCGGTCGCGCGGTCCATGCTGTCCTGCAGACGATCGACCTGGCGAGTGGCGACGGCCTGCGCGCGACGGCGGCGGCGCAGGCCGCGGCCGAGGGCGTCATCGGCCGGGAGGACGACGTCGAGCGGCTCGCTCGCGGGGCGCTGTCGACGCCCGCGGTGCGTGAGGCTACCGGCTGCCGGCGCTGGCGCGAGACGTTCGTCGCGGTGCCGCTGGGCGACCGCACGCTCGAGGGCTACATCGACCTGCTGTACCGCACCGACGAGGGTCTGGTGGTCGTGGACTACAAGACCGCGTCGTCGTCCGCCGACCTCGACGAGCGGGTCGCCGGCTACCGTGCCCAGGGCGGCGCGTACGCGGTAGCGGTCGAGGAGTCCACGGGTGAGCGCGTGGCCCGGGTCGTGTTCGTGTTCCTCACGGCCGACGGTGCGATCGAGCGTGAGCTGCCGCATCTGCGGGCGAGCATGGAGGCGGTGCGGGCCGCCGTCGCCGCGCCGTGACCCGCACGCAGGTGACACCGCGCACCCTCGCGCGGCACCGTGCCGCTCGCAGGCGCCGGCGGCGTCACCGCGTGATCGGCGTGAGCGCGCAGGTCGTCGCGCTCACGGTCGCACTCGGCGTGCTGGCCGGCGTACTGTCGGGAGGGGAGTGGCCGTGGGTGCTCGTGACCTATCTGCGCTGGTCACAGACCCTGATCGCGGTCGTGGCGGCGGCCGTCCTGCTGCGGCTCCGCTGGTGGCGGTCGGGCCTCGCGTCCGCCGCCGTCGCGGCGGGCCTCGTGGTCAGCGTCGTCGCGCCGTTGCGGGCGCTGGAGACCGTCGCGGCGCCGCAGGACCGAACGCTGCGGATCGCCGTGCACAACACCGGTTACGGCGCCGGGGACGTCGAGGCCCTCGCACAGGCCATCCGTGACGCCGACCTCGACCTCGTGGTGCTGCTCGAGAGCGAGGACGTGGCCGGTGTGCTCGCCGACGAGCTCGGCGACCTGTCGCTGCTGCCGGCACCCGGACGCCGCGGCCGGGACACGACGCCGCCGATGATCCTGGCGCGGCGGTCGTGGCCCACCGACGTCGTGCCGCTCGGCGCGGCACGGCCGACGACGGTCGTGCACGCACGGATCGCGGACCGCCCGCTCGACGTCGTCACCATCCACCCGCTGCCGCCGCTGACCGCGGGCTGGTCGGCCAGTCACGACCGCTCGATCGCGACGTTGGTCGACGACGTGCTGCCGCGCGACGGCCCCTACGTCGTCGCGTGCGACTGCAACACGACACCGTGGTCCCCGTCCATGGCACGTCTCCTGGATGCCGGCCTGCGGGGTCCCACGGTGGCGCCGACCTACGGTGCGCCGCTGCTGGGGATCCCGCTCGACCATGTGCTGCTCAGTGACGGCGTCGCTGCGGTGTCCCGCGAGCAGTGGCCGTTCTCGGGCAGCGATCACCGGATGATCGTGACCGAGGTCACCCTCCGGTGACCCCTCCCTCGCATCCAGAACCGCTCGCATCCTGCTCGACCCCGTCCCCACGTCGCGCGGGGCGTGGCGCTCGGCTCAGGCGACGGCGCAGGACCCGTCGGCGCAGTCCCGCGGGTCGTGGCCCGCGTGCGGGCCCTGGTCCGTCGCGGGCGGTGCGTCGTGGCGCACCTGCTCCATGACCCGCCTCAGCACCTCGGCCGGCTGCGCGCCGGACACACCGTAGCGGCGGTCGATCACGAAGAACGGCACGCCGGCGATGCCGTACGCCCGTGCCTGCCGCTCGTCGGCGCGCACGGCTTCCGCGTAGGCGTCACCGCCGAGCACCGCGTCGATCTCGGCGCCGTCGAGCCCCGCCTCGGTGGCCAGACGCCGCAACGCGTCGTGCGTGCCGATGGCCGCCCCCTCGGACAGGTAGCCGGCCAGCAGGCGGCCCTTCAGCGTGTGCTGGACGCCACGGTCGGCGGCCAGGTGCAGTAGGCGGTGGGCGTCGAACGTGTTGCCCGGTCGGGCCGCGGAGAAGTCGAAGGCCAGTCCTTCGGCCGCTGCCTGAGCGGTCATGAGGTCGATCATGGCCTGCGCACGGGCGGTCGACGTCCGGTACTTGGCGGCCAGCCTGTTGACGTAGTCACCCTCGATCACGGCCGGTGTCGTTGGGTCGAGCTGAAAGCTGCGGTAGCGGACCTCGACGTCGTCGCCGCCGGCCAGCCCCGCCAACGCCTGCTCGAAACGCACCTTGCCGATGGCGCACCACGGGCACACCACATCGGACCAGATCTCGACCAGCACCGGAAACTCCTTCGTCGCGTCACCGTGGTCAACGCATCGGGACCGTCGCACCTTCCCGCCTGCTCCCGGCCCGAGCGTCGCGTGGGCGGCAGGGCCCGCGTGGGTGTCCGGCCACGCTCGTGGATGGGTGGTCGATGGGCCCGCTTGTGCGGACTGGCTGCCGCGCATCCGCAAGGCGTCGAGGATCATTGCTTTTCCCTGCCCGATCGCTAGTGTCCGCGCCGACCCCGCCGACGGCGACCGCGACCAGCGGGTGCGGGGCTCGTCGGTGTGGAGCAGCGTCGTGCCGGAACGCGGAGCAAGCGGGGTGGAGGGGTTGCCGGAGAGCGGCGAGCTGCAACGCGGCGGCGGACAGGTGCTGTGGTCGCGGCGCCAGATACTGACCGGGACGTCGATCGGCATCGGCGCGACGCTGTTGTTCCACCAGGCGGCGCGCAACCGCGTCGACCTGCCCCCGTCGCAACCATTCGAGATCGCGGCCGAGCCCGACAGCTCGCAGGCGGCGCCCGGTCCCGCGCGTGTCGCGCAGCCGCCGCCCGGTCCCGCGCGTGTCGCGCAGCCGCCGCCACCACCGGACACCACGGCATTTGACGCCGGGGGGTCACGCGCGATCCACCGGGTGCAGCTGTCCGACCGCGGCCAGCCACGCGCGGTCGCGAGGAGCGACGCCGGGGTCCTGGTCATGGGGATGTCCTCGGACGGCGATCCGCTGGGCTGGCTGACCGACGACGGCACCCGGTGGGTCGAGCACACGCTCGGCACGCGCGATCGGCAGACGGCCGAGGTCTGGGGCGTCGCCCCGTACGCCGGCGACTTCGTGGCCGTCGGCTCGACGATCGAGCGTGTCGACCGGCGCATCGCCGAGAGTGGCATCGTGCCGGGGCCGAATACGCAGGTCACCTTCGTCGAGTGGCGGCGGACGCCGACTGTCTGGCGCACCAGCGACTGCACCGCGTGGACGGGGCAGTCGTTCGAGGACGTCGTCGGTCAGCATGCGGATCTGATCGCCGTGGCCTGTGACGGCACCCGCCTGGTCGCCGTGGGCGGCACGCTCGACCGGGACGGCGTCGAGGGTACCGGCGGCCTGGTGCTGACCTCGACCGATGGTGCGAGGTGGCGTCGGGTCGACCTCGGCGCCGACGGCTCGATGAACGAGGGTTCCTTCACGGGGGTCGCGGTCGGTGACGACGGCTGGTATGCGACCAGCGTGGACATCGAGGGTGGCGCGGTCTGGCACTCGGCCGACGCGTCGCGCTGGTCGGTCGTCGACGGCTCCCGCAACGCCTTCCGTGGCATCGCGCTCCAGGGGATCGGCATCGATCGGAGTCGGATCCTCGTCGCCGGCACCCCGCTGTTCGAGCCCGAGCCCCGGTACTTCGTGTCGCGCACCGGCGGGCGCAGATGGGGGAAGGCGAAGCTCGACGTCTCGCTGCTGGCGGGACCCGGCGCGCGGGTCGGCGACCTGAGTGTGATCGCCGGAGACGTCGTGGTCGTCGGCACCAATCGAGGGGTCCCTGTGCTCGAGGGCGGGGAGTTGCATGTCGGCAACTGAGTCGGTCTACCGGACGATCGGCGGCATCCCCCTGCGGTACGTGCGGGTGTCGCCGGTGCTGAGGTCCGTCAATGTCCGCTCGACCCACGACTTGGAGCACAAGCTCGACAACCTCTCGCACAACCTGGGGAGCGCCGTGCCCCCGTGGTACGGCGGCCTGCGCTGGATCGCGACGGCCGGCGTCTACGTCAACAGGCCCGGTTACCACGGCCTCGGTCGCGCGTTCGACCTCGACGTCGTCCGGTGGCGCAACGCCGCCTGCCGACCGATCCGTGGCCACCACCGCAGCCAGTATCTGTCGCTGCGCCGCCGCTACATCGGCGTCGACGCGCTGGCCCGGCGCTGGTTCAAGTACGTGCTCGACGCCGGGTACAACACCGCGCACCTCGACCACATGCATCTCGACGACGGCGGTGGCGCGCTGGTGTTCAACACCGGGTACCGGTCGGACACCGTGTTCGTCCAGCGGGCAGCGAACGTGATGATCAACGCCGGACTCGTCATCGACGGCATCTACGGGCCGCTGACCGATGCGGCGTTCCACAAGATGAAGAACCGGGTCGACGTGCCGCACCGGGTGTCGACGAGCCCGCGCGTGTACCGCCGGTTCCTGTGGCGACTGGCGATCCACGCGCTGCGAAACCGCCCGCTGTGACGTCGCGCTGATTCGTCGGGTGCACATCGCCGCGTGTGGTCGGGGATGTGCCCGACGGAAGAAGGGGACGCCGGTCAGGTGCGGATCGACCGTAGGGTGGCGAACACGACGAGGTTGTCGCGGTAGCTCCCCGCCTGCGCGTCGAAGTCGCCGCCGCACGTGACCAGCCGCAGGGTCGGCTCGGGCGTCGGGTAGTAGACCTCGTCGGTAGGGAAGCGCGTCTTGCGGTGCTGTTCGAGGCGGTCGACGGCGAAGACCGCGACCGAGTCGTCGGCGCGCCTCACGCGGATCTCGTCGCCGGGGCGCAGGTCGCGCAGCCGGTAGAAGACCGCCGGGCCGGTGGTGGAGTCGACGTGGCCGAGGATGACCGCGGCGCCGATGTCGCCTGGCCGGGGACCGCCACGGTACCAGCCGGCCCGCTGCCAGTCCTGGGGTGTCCTGATGGCGCCGTCGCGGTCGATCCCCAGCGGCTCGAGCCGGCTCGAGACGCCCACCGACGGCAGCCGGATCCCGACGGGTCGGGGTTCGGCGGTCCGGCCGCGCTCCGGCGACCAGTTCCGCAGCTCGTCGGAGGCGCGCTGGGGCGCTTCCTCGCGCCGCGCCGCCCAGTCGTCGAAGTAGTCGCCGATGCGCTCGTAGGCGATCTGCGGCAGCGCTGACGGGTCGCCGCAGCCGCCGAGCAGCACCGCCGACACCAGCAATGGGACGGCCATGCGGCGCACGGACCGTCCCCCGGTCATGACGTGGACGTCGCCATCCCGCCGCCGCCGGTCGCCGCGCCACCGCGCGGCAGCCCGTCACGGACCGCGGCGCCGAGGGCCCGGCCCAGGCGGGTCGCGACGTCGTTCATGTGCGTGTAGGTCTCGTACGCCGTGTCGTGCGCCTGCTCGTAGTCCGTGCTGACGAACGACGAGATCTGGTCCAGCATCTGGTACTGGTGGGTGGTCATGGCGTTGGTCAGCATGCGCGCCTTGACCTTGCCGCCGGTCGCCTTCGCCAGCGCCGGGCCGAAGCCGCGCATGGTGGCGTCGAGGCGGCGCTGGAGCTCGGTGCGCGCGGCCACGTCCTGCTCGGCGACCGCGACGGTGTAGCGCATCAGCAGATCGATGTGACGCACCCAGCGGCGGTTGAACCGGCGGGCCTGGGCCTTGCCCAGCAGCGTCGACATCGCCCGGGTGAGCTCCGCCGTGTTGGCGTCCAGTGCGGTGGTGGCGGCGCCGAACTCGCTCGAGCCGTTCGCGCCGGCGCGGATGACGTCGATCGACAGCTCGACGTGCTCGTCCAGCAGCAGCGCCAGCGACGAGGTGATCTCCTCGCCCGGCGTGGTCGAGATGCGCCGCGGGTCCTTGCCCGCCGCTGCGGCGGCGATGGCGGCGCCCAGCGGGTACATGTTGCCGAACGCCTCGCGCTCGAGCTCGTATGCCTGCGCGTAGTTGTGGGCGCCGTAGGCGTCGATCTGGAACAGGAGGAGGTCGACCTGCATCTGGAGCTTGGTGGCGGCCAGGTCGGTGCTCAGGCGGCCCCCGGTGGTACGGTCGAGCAGCGCGGACTGGTCGGCGATCGTCGTGGACAGGTTCCGGCGCGCCTCGTCGCGGGCGGCCTCGTCGTCGTCGCGCACACCGGCCGCGTAGCTGAACAGGTGCTGGGTCTGCTGCTCCCACAGCTCGGCGAACTGTTCGGCGGCGTCGTCGCCGAGCGCCGGCTGCAGCGTCTCGCGCAGGTCCTGCGTGTTGCGCACCAGGACGGCGTTGGCGGTCTCGACGAACTCCGGATCGCCCGAGACGGTCGCCCGCATGAACCGCACGCTCAGCGTGGCGTGGTGCGCGAGGTGGGCCTGCAGCTGCGACCGCAGCTTGCGGCGCTGCGCCGGGGTCGCGCCGTCGCGGGTGAACACGGCGCTTGCCTCGGACCAGTCGTCGACGGTCGAGCCGCGGCCGATGAGGCGGTCAAGGACGCCTGGCTCCCCGGCGACCATCGGAACGATCACCGCGATCAGGGCCAGGACCAGCACGACCCGGACGACGACCGACAGCGTCGCGAGGACGCTTGTCGTCTGTCCGTTGCCGCCCGCCATCGCTCCCCCGTGCCCTTTCCCGCGCCTTCCGTATCAGCACGGTATCCGGGACGTGTGCGGCGCCCATCCCCGGAATTGGGTAACTCGGGGCCCGAGCGCGTGGATGCCACGACATGGGGACGGATTCCATCGTGGGGCGCGCCTTGTCCCCAGGTCGGTGGGACCGTTGACGTGGGGACGGACCGCGCCGTAGAGCCGTGTCGTGTCGCAGGACGAGCGGTCTCGATGTCGCGCCGGTCAGTCCGCCGTGGCGCAGGGGCTGGGGTCCTCGCGCAATGCGAGCATGCGTGCCGCGGCCTCGTCGAGGCGCGCCTCGGACAGCCGTCCGGCCCGGACGGCGGCGACCAGGCGGCGGCGCATGCGTCGCGCCTGGGTCCCGTCAGTCGCGAGCACCGCGTCGGCACCGGCGCGCAGCGCCTGTTCGGCGGCCGCTGGGAAGCCCCAACGGCGGTGCACAGCGCCCATGCCGATCGAGTCGGTGATCGCGACGCCGTCGAAACCGGTCGCGCGCAGCAGGTCGTACGCGCGCGGCGACATGCTCGCCGGGCGGCGCCGGTCGAGGGTGCGGTAGCTGACGTGGTTGAGCATCACCACGGGCACGTCGTCGGCGATCAGGCGCTCGAACGGTGGGAGGTGCTCGTCCCGGAGCTCACGCCATGTCGCGGTCGACGGCACAGTGCGGCTGTGCGGGTCGACGTCGCTGGCGACCGCGCCGTGCCCGGGGAAGTGCTTGACGGTGGCGAGCACGCCCGCCCGGTCCAGGCCACGTGCGAACGCCCGCGCGTAGCGGCCGGCGACGTCCGCGGTGGGGCCGAACGCTCGGTCGCCGATCACCCCGCCGGCCGGACCGTCGTCGAGGTCGGCGAGCGGCGCGAAGTCCCAGTCGACGCCGAGGGCCGCGAGGTCTTCGCCGAGCGCGCGCGCGGCGGCGCGTACCTCGCGCGGCGCGCGGGTCGCCGCGAGGGTCCGCGGGCTCGAGGTCGGACCGAGCAGGTCGCGGAAGCTCGACACCCGACCCCACTCCTCGTCGGTCGCGATCAACGGGGTGGGCGTGGCACCTTCATGCAGCGCCTCGACGAGTGCAGCGACCTGTGACCTGCTGGCCACGTTGTAGCCGCTCAGGAACACACCGCCGACGCCGAGGTCGATCAGGTCGTCGACCAGCGGGTCCGCCGGGTCGGTCACGTCGGGCATGCCGACGACCAGCACCAACGCGGCGCGACGTCGCAGCGGCAGGCGCTCGCAGGACGCTGGCAGCGTGACCGCCGCCGGTCGGGCATCCTCGGCCGTCCCCTCGACGCCCGCGGTCGAGGTCGGCGCGTCGGTCGACGGTGCCGACATGGCGGTGTCGGGGTCCGAGCCGTCGACGGCTGCGGCGCCACCGGTGACGGACGTGCGAGGTCGCGGCTGAAAGGCGGTCACGGCGAGCACGACCACGGCGAGCGTGGCAACGATCCAGGGCACGCGGCGTGGCGGCACCGCACTACGGTACGCCGACGCCGGTCCGCCGCCGTGGCCGCCAGGCCAGGGGCCATCGCCGTGACGCGTTCCTCGGGCCACCGAACGGCGGGCGTCGGAGGACGACCTTGCAGCCGACCGGGCTCCACGACGTCTCCCGGCTCGGGGACGGCGGCGCCGCGTTCCTCGGGCCACCGAACGGCGGGCGTCCGAGGACGACCTTGCAGCCGACCGGGCTCCACGACGTCTCCCGGCACGGCGTGCCACGTTCGCCGTCGTGTGGCAGCTCGTGCCGGTCTCCCGGCACGGCGTGCCACGGTCACCGCAGCCGCATACTGATCGCCGGGCGCAGCTCGGCGGGTCCGTACGGCCGCGTCTGGTGCGCTGTCTCGATGCGCAGATCCGCCCCGCGGGAGTCGGCGTTGATCGTCGCCACGTGGTTGTCGAACAGCGTCCGGCTGACACGGTCCCACCGGAACGGCGACGGCCGGAGGCCGGCCAGGCGGGCGAGAACGCGGGCGACTGCGCGGCCAGGCAGGCCCACGCCGACCCGGTACGCTTTCAGCAGCATCGGCGGGACCGACTGCCGCATCGGCGACGCCACCACCTGGTGCACGGGCGTGTCGGCGTCGACGTGCAGGCGCGCCACGTAGCCATGGTGGACGTCGCCCGACAGCAGCGTCACCGTCTCGGGCCCGCCGGGCCGGGTCGCGGCGTCGATGACGAGCCGGATCATCCGTTCGAACCCCCGCGGGAACGCCGGCCAGTGCTCGAGGTCGGACTTCTGGCGCACCTGCTCGGCGAACCGTGCCGCACGTCGCCCCCACCCCCCACGCACGACCTGCTGGTTCCACCGCTCGACGTCGTGGACGCTGCGTGGCATCAGGACCGGCAGCGACGTGCCGATCAGCAGGTGCCGGCACGACTCGGAGGCCAGCGCCTCGAGCCACCGCCACTCGACCTCGTCGAGCATGTCGCGACGGTCCTCGATCAGCACGCGGGCGGCGCGGCTGTCCACGACGATCAGATGGACGTCGCCCAGCCGCCGATCGAAGCTCCACCGCACCGTCTCTGGGTCGCGATCCGCGGCATCGGCGAACGCGTCGAGCAGATCGCCGGCGTCGTCGGCAGCGCGGACCTGTTGGTACAGGTCGTCGTCGGCGAGCGCCTTCGGGCTGAGGTTGCCCAGGTGCTGGTAGATCCAGTAGGAGACGAGCCCGCCGATGATCCGTTCGCGCCACCAGGCCGCCGCACGGATCTGCTCGCGCCAGTGCTGGGAGATGTTCCAGTCGTCGATGATGTCATGGTCGTCGAAGATCATCGCAACAGGCACCGTCGACAGTAGCCAGCGCACCAGCGGCGTCGACCAGCTTTCGCGGTACAGCTGCGTGTACTCCTCGAAGTCCGCGATCTCCTCGCCCGGCGGCTGACTGGTGTCCCGACGCTGGCGGATGAACGCACGCGTCTCGGGTGAGGCGTCATCGGCGTAGACCTGGTCGCCAAGGAGCAGCAGCAGATCGGGCCATTCGCGCGGGTCGCCGATCATCCGGTTGGCATACGCCGTCAGGGCGTCAGGCCCGAGCCCACGCGGGTCCTGGGCCCTGTCGAGCGTCCACGGCGGTTCGAGCGGCGCGGCGCCCCGGCACGACCCGAACGTGACCACCGCGCCACCGTCGCCGCGCGTCCGGATGACGGGGGCGGGTAGGTCGTAGTCGTCGGGTGGCCAGACGCGCGCGCCGTCCAGCGCCACCTCGTACGCGTACGTCGTCGACGGCTGCAGGTCGGTGATCCCGACCAGCGCGTAGTGGTGCCCGTGGACGCAGAACGTCCGTGCGGTGGTGCCAAGCACGCTGACCTCGCATGGCGCGTCGGTCTCGACCCACACCGTCGCCGCCGTGTCGTCGGCGAACCGCTGCAACGGTCCGAGTACCAGATCGACCATGTCCGCTCCGAGCGCCTGCCGGCAATCTGCCGGCCGTCAGCGTGCCACGCGCCGTGCCACGCTTGTGGGGAACGATCTCACATCCAGCGCCGGGGTCCCCAGAACGGGTGCGTGCGCGGCGCTGGGGACGGATCGCACCGCCCGGGCGCCGATTGTCCCCAGATCAGGTCTCGAGAACCGCCATCGCGGCTCGGGGTACCGCGTGCGGGACGCGACACCGACCGGGGCGATCCCGTCGAGGCGGCCACGTCGTCACTGGTGAGCACGACGTCGAGCGCACCGACGTTCTCCTCGACGCGGTGCGGTCTTGTCGTCCCGGGGATGGGCACGATGTCGTCGCGCTGGGCGAGCACACACGTCAGCGCCAGCTGCGCCGGCGTGACGCCCTTGTGGTTGGCCGTGGTTGGCCATGTGACGGATCGCCTCGACGAGGTCCAGGTTGCGTTGGAGGTTCTCGCCCTGGACCGCGGGTTGTGGCGTCGCCAGTCGTCCTCGGCGAGGTCGTCTGGGCTGGTGGTCTGTCCGGTGAGGAAGCAGCGGCCCAGCGGGCTGTAGGCCACCAGGCCGATGCCCAACTCCGGCAGCGTCGGCAGCACCTCCGCCTCGACGTCGCGCGTCCACAGCGAGTACTCCGTCTGCACCGCGGTGATCGGATGGGTGTCGTGGGCGCGGCGGATCGTGTCCGGACCCGCCTAGGACAACCCCAGGAACCGGACCTTGCCGGCGTCGATCGCCGGTCGGCGACATCTTCTCGATCTCGGCGTTGAGCTCGGCGCCCAGCAGCACAGCGAACGCCGACACGTACAACCACAGGAGCAGCACGAGGGGACCCGCCAGTGGGGCGGACACCGGATCCGACACCACCGATCCCGACGCGGACAGTCGTAACCCGGCGCTCCGACGAGCCAGAGCACCATCGCCAGGACGGCCCCGGGCACGTCCCGCCGCCACGGCGTCGTCCGCGGCGCGGC
>DATHVN010000167.1 GCA_035461305.1 Euzebyales bacterium
CCGGCGCCTACCGCGCGGCTGCACCGATCGCGCACCTGCCGCTGCGCGTCCCGCAGATGGTCGTGCACGGCATCGAGGACGCACACGTTCCCCCGACCCAGAGCGACGCGTACGTGTGGGCCGCCGCCACGGCGGGCGAGACCATCGATCTGATGGCGACACCCGGCGCCGACCACTTCGCGGTCATCGATCCCACCACGTCGGCGTGGGCCGCGACGGCCACGGCGATCAGCGATCGGGTCCCGGTCGAGCGCACGTCGGACGACTGACCCACCCGATCAGGTCCGCACCGACACGTCCGAGGACGTTGACAGCCATTGCGAACGTCGTGTTCACCGGTCCACACGACGGCCTGATCGTGGCCGTCGGCGGCCCGCTGAGGTGTTCCGCCAGGTCTCGCCTGACGTCCAGCCGTCAGGGCCACGGGTTGCGGCGACCCGTGCCGGCTCGGCTCAGCCGGGTGCGGTCACCGAATTGCGGAGGACCGGGGGACAGTGCTCCAAGCGCAGCTCGGGTTTGTCGGCATCCTCGACACCGTCGATCCGGTCGAGGAGCCGGTTGACGGCCCAGCGCCCCATGGCCTCGTGTGGCAGGGCGATCGTCGTGAGCGGCGGATCGAACGCGTTGGCGACATCGGCCTGGCGCAGCGGTGGGACCGGCAGTGCGCGGCGGTACGTCGCACCGAGGACGAGCCCGTCGACCCGGCGGTCCAGCAGGTTGTCCAGCGCCTCGTGCTCGTGCGTCGCCTCGCCACCGGTGTTGGCCATCAACAGCATCCGGCCACGCTCCCAGGCGCCGATGCGACCAGACCGCCCTCGCGCGTCGAACAGCCCGTGTAGAACATGACCCAGCGGTCGCCGTCGGCGACGACCGATCCAGATCGCCCTGGTCGTCCCATGCGCCCACCGGCCCCGGCCCCAGCGCGTCACCGACGACCTCCCACATCCGCAGGTCGGGGGACACGGCGTGGCCGACCATCGCCGACCAGTGGCGCAGGTCCGGATCGCCGAGCGACCGGGGGTGCCTGCAGGTAGAACAGGTACGCTCGCTGACCGTCGAAGGCGTGCCACGAGTCCCACACCCAGCGTCGGGCAGGCGGAGGTTCCAGCGACTGCTCGACCGGTGCACCCTGGATGACGTCGTCGAGCGTCCGAGGCGAACGTCGACGTCACGGTCGGGTAGGCCGGCGTCACCGGCCGGGGGTGCGCGGCGTCGGGTGCAGCCTGCAACTGCTCGACGAACAGCCGCAGCTCTCCGCCCTCGGCATGCACGTCGGACGGCTCGAGGCGCTGGTCGTCGCCGGGATCGCGCCGTTGACCTCGGTGATCGACAGGATCACGTCATCGCTGACCAGGTACTCGATGACCGCCATCGCCGCGTCGGCGCCGGTCTCGGAGTTCCCCAACGCCCACGCCCACGATCCCATGCCGGTGCGCGACCCGTTGCCGAAGTCGGGAAGCGGCAACAGCATGAGGTCGTCGCCGGCTGCCTCCTTGTACGGCGCATACATCCAGTGGCTGGTCCACGATGGGCGCGCGCTTCTGCAGGAAGTTCGAGTCGTCGGCGGCGTCGCGGTCGACCAAGCCGTCCTGCACCCACCTCTGGAACGTCTCCAGCGCCGCGACGGCCTCGGGGCTGTTGAGCACGCCGTCGGCGGTCGCCTCGCCCTCGGTGTCCACCAGGCCGGCACCCGCCGACCACAGGATGGGCGCGAACGCGTAGCTGAACGACTCGCCCTGCGAGCCGTACCAGAACTTCGGGTCGAGCGGATGCTCGTAGCCTGCGTCCTTGAGGTCGCGCAGGATCTGCTCGAACTCCTCGGCCGTCCAGGCGTCTTCGTAGCTCGACGGGATCCGCGCCCCGACCTCCTCCAAGCGCGGACGCCACGCCCACAGACCCAACCCGGAGTCCTGGCTGCCGATGCCCCACAGCTCGTCGGCGTAGGTGCCCTGCTCGACGATCGACGGCAGCAGCCGGTCGCGCAGGTTGTCGGGGACGCACTCCCCATGGGCTTGTGCGCCCGCGCCCAGTTGCTCGACCACCAGTCCGTCAGGGTCGGCGGGACCCGCCCATGACCGGTGCTAGGGTCCCAGCGGTGCCCGCCCGAGGCACCGGACGGAGGCACGCGTGCGGGTGGCACAGGCCGTCGCGCAGACGTTGGCGGCACTGGGGGTCGAGCACCTCTTCGGTGTGATCGGCAGCGGCAACTTCGACGTGGCCACCGCGCTGCACGCCGCACGTGTCCGGTTCGTCCATGCACGCCACGAGTGCGCCGCGGTGTGCATGGCCGACGGCTACGCGCGAGTGTCTGGCAGGGTCGGCGTCGCCACCTGCCACCAGGGACCCGGGCTCACCAACGCGCTGACGGGGCTGACCGAGG
>DATHVN010000168.1 GCA_035461305.1 Euzebyales bacterium
TCGTCCTGGACGTCGAGCAGCACCAGGTCGTCCAGGTAGGACAGGGTCAGGTCGACCTGGGATGCCCCTGCGTGGCGGCCGACGTTGGTCAGCGCCTCCTGCGCGACGCGCAGCAGGGCGTCGTCGACAGCCGGGGACATCCGCGCCGCGTGCCATCGACGACGACCGAGATCCCGGGCGCGTCCCGCTGCGACTCGCTCCACCGTGCAGTGAGGTCCCGCAGCGCGTCGGGCAGCGGCGCGTGTTCGAGCGGCTCGGGCCGCAGCGCCTCCACGGTGCGCCGCGCCTCTCGCAGGCTGTCGCGTGCCGTGTCCTTGGCACGGGCGATGCGGTCCGCGGTCGCCGCTGCGCCGACGTGGCGCCGCGGCTGCGCACCAGCGCCACGCCGCGGACGCCGGCCGAGTGCTCCGCGAGCTCCTCGCCGAGCGCGGCGCGCGGGTCGATGATCGCCGTGACGGCCAGCCCCAGGCCAACGGAGGCGAGCACCGAGAACAGTGCTTCGCTGTCGGTGAGCAGCGAGCGGAGTTCACCTTCGGCCGCGGCAGGCGCGACGACGATCCCCATGACGCCGAGGACGGCCAACCACCTCGGCAGCGACGGGAAGAACTGTGGCAGCAGCGCGTAGAGCACGAGGAAGAACCCCTGGTCGCGCACGTTCAGCACGGCGTAGAACGCGAGTGCTCCGACCGCGTAGGCGACCGTCCGCCCAGTGCGGGCCTCCCAGTCGGGACGCGCCGCGAACATGACGACGTACCAGACGGCGAACGCTGCTGCGATCGCCAGCGTGCCCATGGCGCCCGGCGGTCGTGAGACCACCGTGACGATCGTGGGCACCCCGAGGGTGACGCCGAAGAGCACGTGCGACAGCAGCATCCACCGGCGCTCGGGGGTGCTGCTGCGTGCCACGTCGCGGTCCATCATCTGACGATATGCGCCCGTCAGCTCCAACGGAACAGACGGGAGCTCAGCGCCGTGCCGGCGACGACCATGGCCACCAACACCGCAAGCGCCACGACGTGCCAGGTGCCGAAGATCCACGGCTCCTTCAGTGCCTCGACCACGTAGGTCAGGGGCAGGACGTCACCGATGCGCTGTGCCCACTCGGGTTGGGCCTCGCGGGGCCACACCGCGCCGGACAGGAAGATCATCGGCAGGTAGATCGCGAAGGAGATCGCGCTGGTCGAGCGGGCCGTCGGCAGCAGCGCGGCGAGCAGGAACCCGAAGGCGGCGAAGCCGAATACCCCCACCACGTACGCGACGACCACGGCCAGCGGCGCCTCCGGCGCCCGCAGGTCGAAGACCGTCGTGCCGAGCGTGACCAGCACGGCCAGCCCGACAGTGGCGACGAGTGTGTGCACGAGCAGCTGCGCGAACATGATCGTCGATCCGCTCGACGCCCGCGACACCGGCCAGCCACTGCGCCGTGAAGCCCGCCGGTGCCGTGAACCGCACCTGCTGTGCCTGCCCGGCACGACGTGTCAGTCGGGCGGGTGTGTCGAGCGCCACGACCCGTCCCGTGTCGATGACAGCGATGCGGCCGCACAGGGTCTCGGCCTCGTCCATGAAGTGGGTCACCAGCACGACGGTCACACCCTGAGCGCGGATCGCGCGGATGTGGTCCCACGTCAGGCGTCGCGCCTGGGGATCCAGGCCGGTGGTCAACTCGTCGAGGAACACCAGCTCCGGGGTGCCGATCAGCGCCAGCGCGATGAACAGGCGTTGGCGCTGACCCCCGGACAGCGAGTCGAAGCGGCGTCGCGCTTGCCGGTCAGGTCCCCGTCGGCCAGCAGCTGCTGCGGGTCGGCCGGGTCGTCGTAGTAGGTGGCGTAGAGGTCCAGCGCCTCCCAGACCTTCAGGCGGTCCGGCAGGACGGCCGACTGGAGCTGGGTGCCGACGCGCTGACGGACCGCGGCCACGTCGCGCTGCGGGTCGAGCCCGAGGATCTCGACGCTGCCCGCGTCCGGCCGGCGCAGGCCCTGCAGCAGCTCGACCGTCGTGGTCTTGCCGGCTCCGTTCGGTCCCACGATCCCGAAGATCTCACCCCGCCCGACGTCGTAGGAGACGTCGGCGACGGCGGTCGCCGGTCCATAGCGCTTCGCGAGGTGCTCGACGGCGACGATGGTGTCCATTGGGGTCCTCCTGTGATCGTTGCGCTCAGCGTGGCCCGGTCGGCGTGTGGCGCGCGTCGCCCGTCCGTCGCGACCTCGCAAACCGCTCGGACGACACCTTGTTGACCAATCGGTGGACACGGGCTT
>DATHVN010000169.1 GCA_035461305.1 Euzebyales bacterium
CGCCGGCGAGCGGGGCGACTATGAGCTGCTGGCCGGTGACCCCGCCGCCGCACGCGCGCGGCTGGCCGACATCGCCGCGACCGCCAACGACGGCCTGATGCTCCCCGAGCAGGTGTGGGACGATCGGGACCCGTCGGGAGAACCCGGCTTCCCGTCGGGCGAGGGCACGTTCTCGGCGACACCGCTGACGTGGACGCACGCGCAGTTCATCCGGCTCGCGTGGTCACTCGAGGCGGGCACGCCGGTCGAGCGGCCCGCCATCGTCGCCTGCCGCTACACCGGGCAGATGTGTGACTGACGGGAGACAGGGCCGCCGCCGAGCGACGCTTGAGGGCTGACAGGCTGGGGGAGGGCGCGAACAGAGAGGGGAAGAGCCGGCAGGCATACAGGGGCATCGTGGTGGCCGGCCTGCTCGCGGCGCTGATGAGCATGCGTCTCGCCGGCGACCATCCGTCGAAAGGGAGGTGGCGTTCCCCGGCTTCTTGTGGGCACCATCAGGGTCGCATGGGTCACGACGGAGCCGACCGAGCGAGCGCTCGGGAGCGGCTGTGTGGCCGCGGGGCCCTCAGGAGGCGAAGGTGATGAACGACGTCAAGCAGGCGGCGGCATGGTTGCGCGATGCCTCACGAGGTGGCGACCCGATCGATCTGCTGACGCCGCACCCGTCGCTCGAACTCGACGACGGCTATGAGATCCAGGACTGCATGCTCGCTGATCGCCGCCGCGACGGGGAGATCGTGGTCGGCGCGGCGGTGGCGGCGATCGGCCGCACGATCCCGCCCACGATGGCCGCCGCCGAACCGCTGTACCGCTGGCTCACCGACGCGATGCACGTCGATGCCGGCACCACCCTCGCGCGGTCGAGCCTGCTGCGCGCTCGCGTGCGCCCGGAGATCGCGTTCATCGTCGACCGGGACATGGACGACCCGGCGACGTCGGCGGCCGACGTCATGGCCAGCTGCTCCGCTGTGCTGCCGGCGCTCGTCGTCGTCGACTACCGCCTCCGTCAGCCCGTCGTCCGGCCCGCGGACGTGGTCGCGGTCTGCGCCGCGACGAGCCGGTTCGTGCTGGGTGAGACGCCCGTGGATCTCGGAGCCGTGGACGTGGCGGCGTCGCGCTGTGTGCTCGAGCACAACGGGGAGGTCGTCATCACCGCGACCGGCGCCGAGCTGCCGGGTCATCCGGCGGACGCCGTCGCATGGCTGGTGCGGCAACTCAGCGCTCGCGGCGGGTACGTCGAGTCCGGCATGATCGTGCTCAGTGGCGGGCTGAACGGGTCGGTCCCTGTCGATGCCGGCGACACGGTGACGGCCCGCTTCGACCGCATCGGCGACGTCCAGCTGCGGTGTCGCTGACGCGACAGTCCGTCAGCGGCCCGACGGCCTCCGCGCACCGTCAGGGACCATGTCACCCTGAGCCTGCCGTCGACCATCAGGTCGTCGACGGCGCGCCAGGCACCGCCTTCCCGCACCACCTCGAACACCCGGCGGAGTGGCTGCACGACAGGTGACGCACGACCGAACGGAGTGCGTGGCGATGGTGGCGAGGACCTCGTCGACGCACCGTCGGGCGACCGGGGCGTGGGGGCCGACGGCCCATCGCGCCGCGGCCGTCGTAGGTCAGCCCCGTCGGGTGGAGCCAGCGGTGCCGATCGGTGCCGGCAGCCTGAACCAGAGCAGCAGCAGGATCGTCGCGCTCAGGCCGCCGACCGTCAGCAGCACCAACGGATGGGTGGCGTCGGTGCCGGCCAGCAGCAGGTGCACCGTGGCGAGCACGAACACCGGAACGCTGAGGTAATGGAACCGGCGCCACCAACCGGCCGGGATCCGGTGGCGGACCAGCGACGTCAGCTGAACGGCGAGCGCCATGTAGAAGGCCAGGACCCCCAGGCCGAGCGCGACCGGCCGCCAGGTCGCCACGAAGGGCACGAACAGGTCGATGGGACTGAACTCGATGTAGTTGTCGATCAGCAGGCTGACCAGATGCAGGCCCGTGAACACCAGACCGAGGCCGCCAACGAAGCGGTGCCAGTCGAGCATCCAGTCCGGCGGGGGCCGGCGTCCGACCAGACGGGTCGACAACAGCAGCCCCACGATCACCGTGACGCTCACCAGGGCGTAGGCGACGAGTCCGCTGGCGCGGATGACGAACCACCAGGCCTGCGGGTTCATGGTCGTTGGCGGAGCCGCTGGCTCGCACGGACGCGGCCGCGATCGTCCACGACGAGACCATCGACGCACCAGCGACGCAGCTCCGCCAACGCCTGCGCCGGTCCGGACAGCAACGCGGCCAGCGCGAAGACCTCGGCCTGCCACGCCGCCGGCGCGATCACGGTCACCGCGCTCACGCCCGTGTCTGCCGGATCGAGCGTGGTCGGGTCGATCAGGTGGTGCATCCGGCGACCGGCGACGACCCACGTGCGGTGCGCGGTCCCACTCGTGGCCACGCCGGCGTCGGTCACCGCGACCGTGCGATCGGCGGCGCCGACCCGCCACCGGTCGTCGTATGGACCGGCTCCCCAGACGCGCAGGTCACCGCCGATGTTGACGCACCCGCCGGGGATACCGATGGCGGCCAGATCGGCGCTGACGAGATCGGCGGCCAGCCCCTTGCCGATGCCCCCCGGATCGAAGCCGCAGCCGTCGGGCAGGGCGACGGTCCCCAGGTCCTCGTCGGTGGTGATGCGCCCACACGTACGGGCGTCATGGTCGGCGGGGTCCGGCGGCGGTGTGGCGGAGGCGGGGAGCCGTGTGAAGTCGTCGATGTAGCCGGCATGCCGCACCGCAGCCAGCAGGGTCGGGTCGTACCGGCCATCGGTGCGCCGCCAGCCCTGTCGTGCGAGATCGACCAGCATCATCGTCTCCCGGGACACCGGGACGGGGTGGCCGGCGCCGCCGTTGAGTCGGCTGATCTCGCTGTCCGGACGGAACCTGCTCCAGCGGCGGTCGAGCTCGTGCAGTCGGGTGACCGCGGCCGACACGGCTCGGCGGTTCCCGCCGACCAAGGTGATCTCCGCGACCGTGCCCATGACATCAAAGCGGTGCCGCAGCACCGGTCGAGGGCTCGCGGTCACCGCCATCAGCTCGGGGCGGTCGTCGTGTCGGGCGGGCTGTCGACGACGGTCAGCGAGCCGTCGCGGTCCAGATCGGGCTGGCCCTCGAGCCAGGAGCGCAGTGCCTCCCTGGCCTCGGCGTCGCTGACATCCTCGCCGATGCGCACTTCGACCGTCCTGGCGGTCGAGCCGGGCGGAGCCTCCCGTCGGCTGTCGCGCGCCATGGCGGCGACGAGGCCGAGCGCGGCCGCCACACTGAGCCCTGCTGTGAGCACGCGAGCGACGAGCGCCGGGTGTCGGGGTCGCCGGGGTGGTGTCACGGTGGCGGTCCTGCTCGCAGCGGTGCTGCACCTACCGTCGCCGTCGAACGGGGCGGGCGCAACCCGGTCAGGCCGGGCGCCCGACGGGGATCAGGTAGAGCAGCTCTGTGCCGTCGGGCATGCCGAACAGGTCGGCGACGGCGGCGTCGTCGAACGCCCCGGTGGGCACCGCGCCGACACCCAGGACGGCAGCCTGCAGCAGCACGTTCTGCGCGGCATGGCCGACCTCGATGACGACATAGCGCTCGGCCCGTGCGCCGTACTTGCGGGCGGTACGCTCCTCCACGCCCGCGATCGCGATCACTGCAGGGGCGGTGTGGAAGGCGCGCTGGTCCAGCGCGGCCGCCGCGAGATCGTCGCGGATGTCGGTGCTCGACACGGCCGCGACCTCATGACCGGGGGGACGGTAGTGGTAGACGCCACCCTCGTGGGCGACGTAGATCTCGAGTGGGTACAGACCGCCGGCGGACGGTGCCGTGCGGCCCTGCTCGCGCTGGCCCTGGGCGGCCCAGAGCAGCTGCCCCAGCTGGCCGAGCGTCAGCGGTTCGGGGTCGAACTCGCGCACCGACCCCCGTCGCAGGATCGCCTGCTCCAGCGACGTCTCGCCGTCGGTCCGAGGGGGCGGCAGGGCCAATGCCGGCACCACCCGCACGGGGTCGTCGCGGGCGACGGTACCGTCGCCCGCCCGCAGCGCCACCGCCGTGACCCCGGCCATGATGAGCGACACGGTAACGGACAGGACGGCCGCAACGATCGTCCGTCGCCGATCTGGACGCGCCATGGACCCACCGTAGAGGGGATCACCCGTTCGGTCGCCGTGCGCAGGTGCTATCGGCAGGATTCAGAGCTATCACATACTATTGAAGGTCATGAAGCCCAGCCGGGGACCAGCTGTCGTACGTCGAGCACGTCGGCCGGTTCTGGGAGGAGTTCGGGCAGCCCCGCACCGCAGGCCGGATCTTGGCTGGTTGATGATCTGCGAGCCGCCGGAGCAGTCGTCGTCGGATCTCGCCGACGCCCTGCAGATCAGCGCCGGGTCGGTGTCGACCACGACTCGGCAGCTCGTCCGGCTCGGCGTCGCGGACCGGGTCACCTACGCCGGCGACCGAGCGTCGTACCTCCGACTGCACGACCACTGTGGATCAAGGTCCTCCGCGCCCGGATGGAAGGGTTGCGGAGGCTGCACGAGGTGGCGGAGGCGGCCGAACCCGTGCTGCCCGAGGTCGAGCCGGAACGTGTCACCGAGCTGGCCTGGGTCACCGGGTTCATGCTGCAGCAATGGCCGGCGCTGATGGAGCGCATGCAGCGGGAGCTGGAACGACGAGGGAACCTGCCATGACGAACGACGCCATCGAGGTCGAGGACCTGGCCTACTCGTACGGTGACGTACGCGCGGTGGACGGCGTGTCGTTCACCGTCGGCTCCGGCGAGATCCTCGGGTTCCTGGGCCCCAACGGCGCGGGCAAGTCGACGACCATCAAGATGCTGACCGGCCAGCTGAAGCCGGAGTCGGGAACCATCCGCATCCTCGGCATGGACCATCGGCGACAGCGGGAGCAGATCCAGGCCCGCATGGGCGTGTGCTTCGAGGAGAAGAACCTCTACGAGAGCATGAGCGGGCGGGAGAACCTCCGCTTCTACGCCACCCTGTTCGGCATCAGGGACCTGGACAGCGACACGCTGCTGCGCCGGGTGGGTCTGGCGGACCGCGGTGGGGACCGCGTGGCGAAGTACTCGAAGGGCATGCGGCAGCGACTCATGATGGCCAGGACGCTGGTCAACTCGCCGGACGTGCTGTTCCTCGACGAGCCCACCGACGGCCTCGACCCGGTGTCCGCGCAGGCGATCCGCACGTTGATCGCGCAGGAGGCAGCCCGCGGCGCGGCCGTGCTGCTCACCACACACGACATGCATGAGGCCGACGAGCTCTCCGACCGGGTCGCCTTCATCAACGAGGGCCGGCTGTACGCGATCGACACGCCCGAGAACCTCAAGCTCGAGCACGGCCGACGGTCGGTCAGGGTACGCGTGCGCGCAGGAGAGGGCGTCGAGGAACGGACGGTGGCGCTCGACGACGCGGCCGCGGGGGAGGCGCTCAAGGCCGCCGTGGCGTCCGCGGACGTCATGACGATCCACACGGAGGAGGCGACGCTCGAGGACATCTTCATCGAGATGACCGGGAGGAGGCTCGGGGGATGAGCCGGCCGGTGTCGCGTGCGACGGTCATCTCCGCGATCGTGCGCAAGGACCTCGCCGAGTACACGCGGGACAGGCTGTGGGCCTTCCTGACGGTGCTGGTCCTCGTCGTGGTCGTCGCGCTGTTCTGGATCCTGCCCGATGACGTGAACGAGACCATCACCGTCGGGGTGACCGGCCTTGGCGAACCGGCGGCGCTGGCCGACCTCCAGACCTCGGAGGAGGGTCTCGTCACGGTGCCGTTCGCTTCCGAGGACGATCTTCGTGCGGTCGTGGCCGGCGATGCCGACGCCTGGACGGTCGATGGTGAGACGGTCGTCATCCGCACTGGCTCGGAAACCTCGCCGCCCGCCGGTGCCGAGCAGGCGGACGTGTCGATCGGCCTCGCCTTCCCCGACGACTTCGTCCAGGCGGCGGCAGCCGGTGAGACGACGCAGGCCACGGTCTACGTGGATGCCGCGGTGCCCGAGGAGATCGCGCTCGCGATGTCGAGCGTGGTCACCGAGATCGCGTACGCCCTGGTCGGCGAGCCGTTCCCGGTCGACACCGCTGACCCGACCGAGACGTTCGTCGTGCTCGGCGAGGACAGGGCGGGCAACCAGGTGTCGGCTCGCGACGGGTTCCGACCGGTCTTCGTGTTCCTCATCCTGACGATGGAGATGTTCGTCATGGCGTCGCTCATCGCCAAGGAGATCCAGGACCGAACGGTGACGGCCGTGCTGGTGACGCCGGCCAGCGTCGGTGACGTGCTCGCTGCCAAGGGGATCACCGGCGCCCTGAGCGGCCTGGTGCAGGCGGTGATCGTTCTCGTGGCGATCGACTCGCTGTCACCGCACCCGCTGTTGATCCTGACCCTGCTGCTGCTCGGATCTGTGCTGATCAGCGGGACGGCGATGATCGTCGGGTCGACGGGCAGGGACTTCATCAGCACCCTGTTCTACGGGATGGCGTACATGGTGCCACTGCTCATCCCCGCGTTCGCGGCACTGTTCCCCGGCACGGCGGCCGCGTGGGTGCGTGTCCTCCCGTCGTACCCCCTCGTCAGGGGGCTGGTCGACGTCACGACGTACGGCGCGGGGTGGTCGGACACGCTGCCCGAGCTGGCGGCCCTGTTCGTGTGGTGCGTGGCGTTGTTCGGGCTCGGATGGATCGTCCTGCGGAGGAAGGTGCAGACGCTGTGAGCCTCACGCGTACGTCGAGGATCCTCGCCAAGGACCTGCAGCTGGGACCTCGTTCCCCGGTCTTCCTGTGGGTGCTGCTCCTGCCACTGCTCATCACGTTCGTGATCCAGGGGGCGTTCGGGGATCTGTTCGATCCGCAGCCTCGCCTCGGCATCGTCGATCAGGGCAGCTCGGCGATCACGACCACCGCACGGGACCTCGAGGGGATCGAGGTCACCGTCCTCGCCGACACCGACACCCTCACGCGGCAAGTGGAGAGCAACGACCTGGATGCCGGGCTGGTGCTGCCGGCCGGCTTCGACGAGGACGTCAGGTCGGGCGCGCGTCCGCCGCTGGACTTCTACGTCGGAGGGGAGAGCCTCGCATCGAACAGGATCATCCTGGCGGTCGCCACGATCGATCTGGTGCGCGAGGTCGAGGGCCAGACACCGCCCGTCGACGTCGAGGTCGTGTCCCTCGGCGACGAGGTGCTGCCGCTGTCGGTTCGGCTGGTCCCGTTCATCGTGATGTACGCGCTCGTGATCGCCGGAGTCTTCCTCCCGTCGTTCAGCCTCGCCGACGAGCGCGAGAAGCACACCCTCGACGCGCTGCTCGTGACGCCGATGAAGCTGTCCGAGGTCGTCGTCGCCAAGGGGGTGCTGGGGTTCGGCCTTGCGATCGCCATGGCGATCGTCACGTTGTGGCTGAACGGCGCGCTGGCCGTTCGGGCGCTGCCGCTGCTCGTCGTGCTCTCGGTCGCGGGGCTTCTCCTGGTCGAGATCGGACTCGTCTACGGCACGGCGTCGAAGAACGTGACCGGCGTGTTCACGCTGATCAAGGGCACCGGGTTCATCCTGCTGGGGCCGACCGTGTTCTACATCTTCCCGGACTGGCCCCAGTGGATCGCCAAGCTCTTCCCGACCTACTGGGTGATCAACCCGGTCTACGAGGTGACCGTCAACAGCGCCGGACTGGACGTCGTCTGGGTGGAACTGGCGATCGCGCTCGGGGTCATCGCCGCGATGATCGCGCCGATCCTGTTCCTCACGCGGAGGCTGGAGACCGGCCTCGGCATGGCGTCATAGCGTGCCCGCTCGGACCATCATGGGTGGAAAGCGACGGTAGGGCTGGCCGTGTCCGATGATGGCGTGACGTTGTTCCTCTGTGGCGACGTGATGCTCGGCCGTGGCGTCGATCAGATCCTCCCGTACCCGGGTGATCCAACGCTGCGGGAGCCCGTGGTCCACGACGCCCGCGACTACGTCGCGATGGCGGAGCGGGCCAACGGTCCGATCCCGCGACCGGTCGACGTCTCGTGGCCCTGGGGGGACGCCTTGCAGGTCCTCGACAGCGCGACACCCGACGTCCGGATCGTGAACCTCGAGACCAGCGCCACGCGGAGTGGGCGCTTCGATCCGGACAAGCGCGTCCACTACCGGATGAACCCGGCCAACCTGCCTGCTCTCGCCGTCGCCCGGCCAGACGTCTGCACGGTGGCGAACAACCACGTGCTGGACTTCGGCCGCGAGGGCCTCCGCGAGACGCTCCATGCGCTGTCCGAGGCGGGCCTGCGGACAGCCGGAGCGGGGACCGACGTGGATGAGGCGCGGCGGCCGGTGACCGTTCGGCTCGATCGCGGGGCCCGGGTCCTGGTTGGTGCGGTCGGCATGGTGTCGAGCGGCATCCCGCCCTCGTGGGCCGCGTCCGAGAGCCGGCCTGGCGTGCACGTCCCTCCCGCATCCTCTCACGCGGCGGCCACTGCCATCGTCGAGCGGCTCTGCCGGCGCAAGGAATCCCGGGACATCGCCGTGGCCTCGCTGCATTGGGGTTCCAACTGGGGTTACGAGGTCTCCCAGCGGCAGACGGATCTCGCTCACGCACTGATCGACGGTGGTGTCGATGTGGTGTTCGGCCATTCGTCCCACCATCCCCGCCCCATCGAGGTGTACCACGGCAAGCTGATCCTGTACGGGTGCGGCGACACCATCGACGACTACGAAGGCATCGCCGGCCACGAGGAGTACCGCAGCGACCTGCGGCTGCTGTACCTGGCGTCGGTGGCGCCCGACACGGGCGTGCTGACGGGCCTGCGCATGTGGGCGATGCGCGCCAGAAGGATGCGGCTCGAACGTGCGTCGGGTGCCGACACCAGCTGGTTGCGGGCCACGCTCGATCGCATCAGCCGTCCGTATGGTGCGCGAGTGCTCACCACGCCAGACGGTGCATTGTCGCTCGAGTGGGACGCTCAGGGCGGTGGCTCGACGGCGTGATGACACAGCCAAGGACGCGGAGTCGTGCATTTCGTCGCAGCGGCCCGCCGCCCACGGATTGGCGACCATCGCGGATTGCCGCGCGTAGGCTTGTGACTAGCAAGTGACTATGAGGAGCAGCCGTGGGCGGGCGCGACGAGACCGAGCTTGATGCCTATTCCCGCGTGGTGACGACGGTGGCCGACCGCCTGCTGCCGTCGATCGCAAGCCTGAAGCTGATGCAGCGGGTGCGAGGTGGCCGCAGGCCGGCGGCATCCGGCTCGGCGGTCGCGCTGACACCCGACGGTCACCTGGTGACGTCGGCACACGTGGTCTCAGGCGCGCGCGAGGGCACGGCGACGTTCGCGGACGGCCATGAGGTGGACTTCGAGGTCGTCGGGGGTGACGATCTGTCCGAGCTCGCGGTGGTGCGTGTCCATGGCGACGTGCTGCCGGCTCAGCTGGGCGACGCAGCGACGCTGCGGGTCGGACAGCTGGTCGTGGCGGTCGGCAATCCCTTGGGCATGGCTGGATCGGTGTCGGCCGGCGTCGTCAGCGCGCTCGGCCGGTCGTTCGTCACCTCGGCGGGCCGCCATGGCCGTGTGGTCGACAACGTCATCCAGACCGACGCCGCGCTGCATCCGGGCAATTCGGGCGGCGCCCTGGCCGATGGCAGAGGATCGGTCGTGGGTATCAACACCGCGGTCATCGGCCCGCACATCGGTCAGGGCCTCGGGCTGGCGGTCCCGGTCAACAACACAACCAAGCGGATCATCGCAGCGCTGATGCGCGACGGTCACGTCCGCCGTGCGTGGCTGGGCGTCGGTGGTGGCGGACGCCCGCTGCCACCGAAGGCCGCGCGCGAACTGGGTCAACAGCACGGGGTCGAGGTGCTGTCGGTCGTGCCGGACAGTCCGGCTGGTCGCGGTGGCATCCGTCCCGAGGACATCGTCGTCACCGTCGACGGTGTTCCGACCCCCGACGTCGGCTCGCTGCAGCACCTGCTGACTGCCGCGCGCATCGGACGGCGGGTCCCCGTCGTGGTCGTGCGGCATGGGCAGGTGGTGCACCTGCACGTGCGCCCGACCGAGCTCGAGACCGCGCGCACCTAGCAGAGCGACCGCAGCACCGCTTCCGCGTGGGACGCCGCTGCCGATGCTCGGGACCTCTCCATCGAGCGATGTGGGACGCCGGAACGTCGTCGCCAACATCTGCTGTCGCTGGACGGCCGTGTCCACGGACGCGCCGGCGACCAGGACATGGCTGGATCGCGGCTCACGCCGTGGCGGACGCGCCGCGTGACCTCACGGTGCGGATGACCGACGCGGCCACCACCGTGCTGCCTGGCCGATCGCCGAGGTCACCTACCTACGCGACCAGTCCGGCGGCGACATCGTGTGCTCAACAGCAGCAGTGTCATCCGGGCCCTGCTGGACGCCGACGACCGCTGAGCATCACGCTGTGCCTGAGCTCGTCGGCGGCGGCGCGCGGCTGTTCGAGGACGGCCTGCCCGCCACGTCGTGGTCGCTCAGCGACTGTCAACGACCGGGACCGGGGCTCTCTGCCTGATCTACGACCAGGTTCGCGGCGAACGCTGACCAACACGCCGCGTCCAGGAAGAAGCTGCGGACTCCGCCGACGGTGACGCTGTCGTAGTCCACGGCGACGATGGCCGGCATTTCCCGGTCGCGCATCGCTCGGGTCCCGGCCACCCACTGGTCGTCGCAGAGCGAGCCGGCCATAGGTTCCTCTATCGTGTCGTCGGGAGCCTGGAGCCGACCGCGCCGGATCGCGGAGCCCGGCCCGTGCGGTTGACCGCGCCCCCGAGGAGGTGGTTGGGGATGACCAGGGGCGCAGGGGGCGCGCGGCTCACGACGCTGCCAGGCGTCCGAGCCATGATCGGCTACCAGCGTGGCTGGTTGGGAGCCGATGTCAGCGCCGGTCTGGTGCTCACCGCGTTGCTGGTACCCCAGGGCATGGCGTACGCCGAGCTGGCGGGGCTGCCTGCGGTGACCGGCCTGTACACGACCGTCCTCGCGCTCGCGGCGTACGCTGTGTTCGGTCCCTCGCGGATCCTCGTGCTGGGACCTGATTCGGCGCTGGCACCGCTCATCGCCGCGGCTGTGATCCCGCTCGCCGCGGGTGATCCCACGCAGGCCGTGGCGTTGGCCGCCGTCCTCGCGCTGCTGACCGGCGCGGTCTGCGTCGGCACCGGCCTCGCCCGATTGGGGACGATCACCGAACTGCTGTCGAAGCCGGTCCGCGTCGGCTACATCAACGGCATCGCCCTGGTCGTGCTGGTCAGCCAGCTGCCGAAGCTCCTGGGCTTCTCCAGCGACGCCGACGGGTTCGTCGCCGAGGTGGCGGCCATCGGGTCCGGCATCGGCACCGGTCGGGTGGATGTGATCGCCACCGGGCTGGGCGTCGGCTCCCTGGTCATCATGCTCGTCGGCCGCCGTCTCTCTCCGCGGATCCCGGGGGTGCTGCTCGCGACCGTCGCCGCCACGCTGGTCGTGAGCGCGTTCGGTCTGGCTGCGGAAGCGATCTCCGTCGTCGGACCCCTGCCCGCGGGATTGCCGACGCCTTCCCTGCCCCGCGTCGGCATCGGTGATCTCGCGTCGCTCGCCATCGCCGCCGTCGGCGTCGCTGTCGTGGCCTTCGCTGACACGGCGGCGTTGTCGACCACGTTCGCCGCGAAGCTCGGGGACCCGGCCGATCCCAACAAGGAGATCGTCGCGCTCGGTGCCGCCAACCTGGCCGCCGGGCTGTTCCAGGGATTTCCCATGAGCGCGAGCTCGTCGCGCACGGCGGTGGCCGACGCGGTGGGATCGAAGACGCAGCTCACCGGCGTCGTCGGTGCGGTCGGCATCGTCGGACTGCTCGTGTTCGCCAACGACCTGCTCGCCAACCTGCCCTCGGCCACGCTCGCCGCCATCGTCATCATCGCGTCGTTCGCGTTGTTCGACCTCGACGAGATGCGCTGGCTGTGGCACGTTCGCCGCTCGGAGTTCCTGCTGTCGCTCGCGGCGCTGCTGGGCGTCACGCTGGTCGGCGTGCTCGAGGGGCTCGCCGTCGCGATCGGGCTCTCGCTCGGCGACTTCGTGCGTCGCGCCTGGCGCCCCCACGACGCGGTGCTCGGTCGGATCGAGGGGCGCCGCGGGTACCACGACGTCGAACGCCATCCCGAAGCCGCGCAGATCCCCGGCCTGGTCATCTTCCGCTTCGACGCGCCGATGTTCTTCGCCAACGCGGAGCACTTCCAGCGGCGTCTGGCGAGCGTCATCCGCGCCACGGAGGAGCCCGTCCGCTGGGTGGTCGTGGCCGCCGAGCCGGTCACGGACATCGACACGACAGCCGCGAGCACGCTCCGGGAGATCCTGGACGAGTTCGAGGCACGCGGCATCCAGCTCGTGTTCGCCGAGCTGAAGGGGCCCGTCAAGGACCGGCTGCATACCTACGGGCTCTACCACCGGGTCGGCGACAAGTACTTCTTCCCGACGCTGGGACGCGCCACGACCGCGTACGTCGACGCCACGGGCGTGCGGTGGGTCGACTGGACCGATCGCTGAGCCTCACCCACGCGGGCTCCAGGCCGACGGAGTGGTCGCCAGGACCTCACGGGACATCACGGACCCTCGCTCCTCTGCGCCTTCGACGGACACGACGTGCTCATCCTCAACCACACGAATCGGACGCGCACCGTTGGCCCCTCCTCTTTCTCGCACCCTCGCCGACGAGCCGTCCCCTCGTGGGCGCTCCGCGCGAGCCTGGCACGGCCGGTGATATCGCCCTCCGCGCCACAGCGGTCCCCGGCCGCCCACCATGACCGACGACGAGTCTCGGTGATGCCGGATGCAGGCGAGGTCCTACTGTCCCTGGCAAGCCTTCGTCCGATCCCTCCCTGTTCGGGTTATCCTGTCGCCGCGACGCGGGACACCCTTGGCTGTTGCCGTTGTTGGAAGAAGGCGAGCATGCGCGCGATCGTCCTGGATGACTTCTCGTCCCCACCGCGGCTGAGGGACCTGCCGACGCCGACCCCCGGACCCGACGAGGTCCTGGTGCGTGTGCAGGCGTCCTCGATCAACGGATTCGACGCGGCGGTCGCTGCCGGGTGGCTGCAGGGCATCGTGGAGCACCGCTTCCCGGTGGTGATGGGCAAGGACTTCGCCGGCACCGTCGAAGCGACCGGCGACGCGGTGACCCGCTTCGCCGTCGGTGACACGGTCTTCGGTGTCGTGATGAAGCCGTACGTCGGCGACGGAGGACTTGGCGAGTACGTGACGGTCGGCGAGCAGTACGGCATCGCCAGGGCGCCCCACGGGTTGGACCTGAACATCGCGGGAGCGCTCGGACTGGCAGGGACGGCCGCGCGCGACACGTGGGAGGCGGTCGCACCGGCCGCCGACGCGCAGGTGCTCATCTCGGGTGCCACCGGCGGTGTTGGCGCCATCGCCGTGCAGTACGCCGCGAGCGCAGGCGCCCGGGTGATCGCCACCGCCCGCCCGGGAGCGGCAACCGACTTCGTGCGCGAGCTCGGCGCCGATCACGTGGTCGACTACACCGCTGACCTCGACACCCAGGTGCGCGCGATCGCACCGGAGGGCGTGCCGGCGATCATCCATCTCGCCGGCGACCTCGCCCACCTGGCCGGCCTGCTGGCCGCTCGTGGACGCATGTCCACGACCCTGGGCTTCGCAACCGATCAGCTCTCGGATGGTGTCATGGCGGTCAACGCCGATCCGTCGACCGAGACCCTCACACGCCTCGCGGCCGACGCCGCGCGTGGATTGCGTGTGCCGATCACCCGGTCCTACGCCCTCGCCGACGCCCCCCAGGCGCTGACCGACTTCACCACCGGCAAGCTCGGAAAGCTTGCCGTGACGATCTGAGCGCGTGGCCCATACTTGACCGCCATGATCCTCTGTGGGACTCTGGGCCAGGAGGGCGACGGCGGCAGCGTTCGCAACGACCAGCGGGAGGAGCGCGGGCGTGGTGCGGTGTGGCCGTCATCGGCATCGGCCCAGGGAGGGCAGAACATGAAGCGTCAGTGCCTGCTTGTGATGTTGACTGTGTGCTGCTTGTCGCTTGGCATGGTTGGCGTGGCCGCGGCCGATGTTGGTGGGCGCCCACTGTCAACCGAACTCAGCGGCGATGCCGAGGTTCCGGGGCCGGGAGACCCGGATGCCGCCGGCGCGGCTGCCCTCACGCTGAACCAGGGGCTCGGTAGCGTCTGCTTCGACTTGAGCTGGGAGGACATCGACGGCACGGTCTCCGCCGCTCACATCCACACCGGTACCGCGGACGAGGCCGGCCCCATCGTCGTCACCCTGTTCAGCGGCGCGTTCGACGGCACGGACACAGCCAGTGACTGCGTGGAGGATGTCGACAGCGCACTGATCAAAGCGATCCGGCAGGACCCGACGAGCTACTACGTCAACGTCCACAGCGACGTGTTCCCTGCTGGTGCGATCCGGGGCCAGCTCTCGAAGTAGCAGGGA
>DATHVN010000170.1 GCA_035461305.1 Euzebyales bacterium
CCGGCGTTCAAGGACACCCAAGGCGGGCGAGGCGCTGAGTGTTATGGGCGCATGATCAGTATGCGGGCGCCGGGTTGCATGGCCCGGATGTCGATCGATCGGTACGCCCCAGCGAACGCGTCTATGGGCCGTCGGCGTCGAGGTAGCGCAGCACGGCGAGGACCCCGGCGGTGGTCAGTTGCTGCGGGCTGCAGGTCGAGCTTGGTGAAGATCGAGGTCACGTGCTTTTCGATGCTGCGGAGTGCCAGCCCGAGTTCCTCGGCGATCGCTTGGTTCGAGCGGCCCTCGGCGAGTCGGGCGAGGATGTCTCGCTCGCGCTCGGTCAGACGGGCGATGCCCGCGTCGACGCTGGGTCGTGCGAGCAGCTGGCGGACGACTTCTGGGTCGAGCGCGGTGCCGCCGTCCGCGACGCGACGGGCGGCGTCGATGAACTGGTCGGTGGTGACGATGCGGTCCTTGAGTAGGTAGCCGATCTTCGCAGGCTCCGTGAGGAGCTGGCGTGCGTAGTCGGTTTCGACCCATTGAGAGAACACGAGCACCGCGGTCCCGGGATGCTGACGCCGGATCTCGATGGCGGCGCGCACGCCCTCGTCGGTCTGTGTGGGTGGCATGCGCACGTCGACCACGGCGAGGTCGGGTTCGTGCTCGGCGACACCGGCGAGGAGGTCGTCGGCGTCGTTGACCGCTGCGACGACGTCGATGCCGTGGTCGCGCAACACCAGGACGATGCGATCGCGCAGTAGTGCGTTGTCCTCGGCGACGATCACCCGCATCTGGGTTCCTTGGGCAGGCTGACGGTGACGGTGGTGGGGCCGCGCGGTGGGCTGTCGACGGTGATCGTGCCATCGAGGGCGCGTACGCGGCGGGCGACGCCGGCGAGGCCGGTGCCGTCGAACGAGAGGCCGGCGCCGCCGCGGCCGTCGTCGTGGACGACGAGCGAGATGCGGTCGGCGGTGTCGCTGATCTCGACGCGGGCGTGGTGGGCACTGGCGTGGCGAGCAATGTTGGTGAGCAGCTCGGCCGCGGTGAAGTACAGAGCTGCCGCGTGAGTGTCGGTCGGCCGGCAGCGCAGCTCGTCGTGTAGGTCCACCGGTACGGGGCTGAGGGCGGCAAGCGTTGCGAGCGCGGTGGATAGTCCGTCGTCGAGCGCGGGCGGGTACACACCCCGGATGATCTCGCGGAGTTCTTCGAGCGCGTCGAGCACCTGCTGCCGGGCGGAGGCGACGATCGTCTCGGCCTCGCGGTCCGTGACCCTCGGTTCCAGCCGCGAGAGAGCGACACCGAGTGCGACGAGCCGGGCCTGGGTGCCGTCGTGAAGGTCGCGCTCGATCCGCCGAAGCGTCGTGGTCGCGTCGTCAGCGATGGTGGCGCGGCTCGCCTCCAGAGCCGCGATGCGGGCTCGGGCGGGATTCGGTGTGAGCAGCCGCGCGACGAGCGCGTGGTCGACGGTGACGACGAGGCGCACGAACCAGGGGGCGACGAGGAGCAGGGCAACTCCTTGGAGCGCGAGCGGCCACGTGCCGGCCCAAGCTCGGTCGCCGAACACCCCGAAGGTGCCGCGCGCGGCGAACCACCACACTGGGTACGTCGCCCCGAGCGCTCCGACCACATAGCCGACGAGCGCGCCGTACACGCCGACGGCAGTGAGCGGCAGCTTGAGGCCGCAGTAGAGCAGGCATCGCCACGCATCGCCGTCACGGAGCACCGCGCCAGCGCGGCGCAGCGGACCGCGAGAGGCGAGCGGTCTCGGCGAGGGCCATGTCCACCCGACCGTCGCTCGGCCCGGGCGACGGAAGAGCGTCCCAGATGCCCGTGCGCGCGCGAGCACGCCAGCGAGCAGCGGGAGCCCGACGCCCACGACCGAGAAGAGGCAAGCGGCGAGGCCTACGAGCGCCAACGCGAAGGCGGGGATGGCGGGCGGGAGCGTCGCCGCCAGGTAGGCGGCTTCCCGTCTGGACCGCACGTCGACGGGGGCACCCAGGATGGTTGACGGGACGCTCATGGGCCTGCTGCGACGACTCCGATCGGCGCGGCGCGGGTCATTGCCACGGCGGGCGTCACCATCCCGGTGATGACGACGCATGTTATGAGTGCGACACCCGCGACCGGGACGAGGGGCGGGAAGTACGGCAGCCAGCGCCCGAGCGAGGTGTGCAGTATGGGAGTGAGCGTGATGCCGGCAACCCCGGCGGCGAGCACGACGGCGGTGGCAGTCACGATCATGGCTTCGAGGGCCGTCATCGCGATCAGCGTCCGGCGATCTGCGCCGAGGAGTTGCATCGCGGCGAGGTCGCGATGCCGGTTTACGACGACGGTTATCAGGCAGTTCAGCGCGGCCACGCCCGCGAAGGTCGCGTAGATCGCGGTGCCCGCGTAGTCGGTCCAAACGTCTGCGGCCGTGCCGGTCACGCCTGTGACCCGAGTGGTCGTGGTGTGAACAGCGATCTTCACCGCGGTGAAGGCGGCGGCAAGCACGAGGGGGACGAGCGCGCCTGACAGCGATCGTGTCATCGTTTCGAGGTTGTCGACAGCGAGGCGAGTCACTCCCTCGCCGGCGACACGGCGGACCAGCGCTGTGACCCGGCCGAGCGCGAGGGGTGCGAGCATGCCGATGCCGATGCACTCGGCGAGCATCACGAAGAACGCCGCGTCGTCCGCCTGAGCGGGGTCGATCTGGGAGAGCACGGCCGACAGAACCGCGCCGCCGACGACGAGCGTCGTCCCTGCCACGACACGGCTACGGCCCATGGGCCGGCGTCTCGTCTCGGCCTCGGCCAGCGCGACGCTTGGCGCGATCCGCGCCGTGCGTAGCGCGGCTACGGCGCGCCGACCACCGAGGTCGCCAGCACGATCCCCACTGCGATGGGCAACGCCATGACGTGGGGTGCGAGCCGCGCGGTGGCGGGCAGCACACCGTGGGCGCGCAGCGCGGCGATCCACGCTGCCCCGGCCGGCACCGCGAGCAGCCACCCCGCCAGTGACGCTGGCACGGCAACCACGGCCACCTGCAGCGCGACGGCGCGGCGGACGTGGCCGGGCGAAGCGCCCACCACCCGCACGAGCGCGATGTCCTCGAGCTGTTGCTGGATCGCCAGGTTCATGGTGACACCGACGATGATGATCGACAGATAGATCGCGACGCCGAGGAAGACAGACGTCACGTCGTCCATCTCCGAGGCAACGACGACGGCACGATCAGCCGGCGCCAGCTGTGACGGGCTCAGCGACCAGGCCGTCATCACCATGCCGCTGATCACGCACGCGGCGAGAACCTGCGTACATGCCGGCGCCAGCAGCGACCATCGATGACGCCGAAGCGCCTGCGTCACCAGGCCGGTCCTCATGCGACGTCTCGAAGCTCGGCAGCGATCGTGGCCGCATCCGGCGTCACCCGGTCAGCGACGACGCGCCCGGCACGCAGCAGCACCAGCCGGTCCGACACGCACGCCGCCAAGGGATCGTGGGTCACCATCACCACGGTGACCCCACGGTCGTCGACGGCCGAGCGCAGCAACCCGAGGATGCGATGCCCGGTTGTCGGGTCGAGCGCGCCAGTCGGCTCGTCGGCGAAGACAACCTCCGGGCCGGTGATGAGCGCTCTCGCGACTGCGACGCGCTGGCGCTGCCCGCCCGACAGCTCGCCGACCGGTCGCTGCTCAGTCCCGACCAGCCCGACGTGCCCGAGCGCGTCCGCCACCGTCATCGACAGCGGCGCGCCCAGCCGGTGCGGCAGCAGCACGTTCTGCTCGACCGTCAGCTCGGACAGGAGGTTGTATGACTGGAAGACGAAGCCGATGCGCTCCCGGCGGACGCGGGCCATGGCGCGCTCGCTCATCCGTCCGAGATCCCTCTCGCACAGACGCACCGTCCCGCTGGAAGGACGGTCCAGACCGGCGGCGCAGTGGAGCAGCGTGCTCTTCCCGGAGCCGGTGGCGCCCATGACCGCCACAAACGTCGCAGCCGAGATAGACAGGGTGACCTCAGCGAGCGCCGTGATCGATCCCTCGTCGCTGCGGAACGTCCTCCCGACCCGGTCGAGTTCAACGACATCGCTCACACCTTGAGTGTCCGCGCCCCCGGTTGCTGAGTCGACCGTGCGAGCCGACCACCCCTCGTGCGGACAACCGCACCGTGCTACGAGCGCGACACCGAGTCGGCGATCCGTGCGTAGCGAGCGAGGCACCGAGCCGCGCAACAGAACGACGCCATCGTCGCTACCAACCGCGGTAGGGGACGCCGTCGCAATGGCGTGCCGGACTCATCAGCGATGAGTCCGGACAACTCTTGCCGTCGTACACGGCATGGAACCCGCACCGGAACAAGACGTTCGATTCGGAGACCCAGCAGCGCCGGCGACGCCATGGGCGGACGCCCTTCGCGTCCTCGAGCTGGCCGAGCTGTTCTGGATCTCATCTGTTCGTGATGGTGGGCACCCGCACGTCACCCCGCTGCCAGCGATCTGGTACGAGGACCGGCTCCACTTCTGCACGGGCCAAGACGAGCAGAAGGTGGTGAACATCGCTCGGAATCCGCATGTCGCGCTGACGACCGGATGCAACCACTGGAAGGAGGGCCTCGACCTCGTGGTCGAGGGCACCGCGGTCCGCGTCACTGATGACAGCCGCCTGCGCACCCTCGCGGACCTGTGGCGAAGTAAGTACCAGGGCGACTGGGACTTCACGGTTGAGGATGGGATGTTCCACCATGATGGCGGCGACGCGATCGTCTTCGAGGTCGCTCCGGTGAAGGTGCTCGCATTCGCGAAGGGTGTCTTTGCGCAGACCCGATACCGCTTCGAGTGATCGCCGCGAATCGCCGGCTGTGACGTCTCGAAGCCAACTGCGGCGCGGTTCCGACCTCACCGGCGTGCCTCATTGGTCCGGCCGTGGCGGTCGACGTCCCAGCCCCACACCTGCCGGGGCCGGTATTCGACCCAGTCGGGCCAGGGCTTGCGGGGCCCGCGCTGCGGCCGGGGTGCCGGGGCGGGGAGATCGACGTCGTGACGTGCGAGAACGCGGCGCACGGTGGAGGGCGCCACCAACACCCGCTCGAGGTAGGAACCCCCGATGCGCCAGCTTGCGGTGCGAGCGGTCGATCGGCCCCCACTCCTCGGCCAGCGCCATGATGGCGTCGATCTCCCAGTCCAGCAGCCCGTGGATGGCGTTGCCCCCGGGGCGGCGGTCAGCGAGGTCCTCGCCGCCGTCGCGACGGCACTGCCAGCGCCACACCCGGCGGCGG
>DATHVN010000171.1 GCA_035461305.1 Euzebyales bacterium
ACATCTGGCTGCTCGGCCGTATCGACGACGTGATGAACGTCTCCGGCCACCGCCTGTCGACGGCCGAGATCGAGAGCGCGCTGGTCGAGCACGACGCCGTCGCCGAGGCCGCGGTCGTCGGTCGCACGGACCCCGACACCGGCCAGGCGATCTCGGCGTACGTCACGCTGCGCGGCGGCCGGGACGGCAGCGATGAGCTGGGCAGCGAGCTGCGGGAGCACGTCGCAGACCGCATCGGCAAGCTGGCCCGTCCGGCGGAGCTGATGTTCACCGACGACCTGCCCAAGACACGGTCCGGCAAGATCATGCGCCGGCTGCTCAAGGACATCGCCGAGGGCGACGAGGTCGGCGACGTCACGACGCTGGCAAACCCCGACATCGTCGACCAGATCAAGCAGGCCAAGGTCGACGCGACCACCCGACGCCCGGCCTGACGCCCGGCCCGGCCGGGCACCGACGGCCCCGTGCGCACGGGCGGGGCCGTCCACGCGCGCAACTCGGTCCCGGGCGCCGGTCAGCCGCGCTGGAGCCCGGTCGTCCCACCGGCGCATGCGGGCGCGTGCGGACCGGGAGGGCGCTGCCTACGATGCCGGTACCCATCGTCGAGAAAGGCACGAACCGTGGCCAGAGCGTTCAGCGGCATCAAGCCCACGGGAGCACCCCACATCGGGAACTACCTGGGTGCGTTCCGCCGCTGGGCCGAGCAGCAGCAGCCCGACGACCTGTACTGCGTGGTCGACCTGCACGCGATGACCTTGCCGTACGACCCCGCAGTGCTCGAGGACTGGACCCTCGACCTGGCCGCCTGGCTGTTCGCGGCGGGCCTCGACCCCGACGTGTGCACCGTCTTCGTGCAGTCGCACGTGCGCGAGCACGCGGAGCTCGCATGGATCCTGAACTGCGTGGCGACCATGGGCGAGCTCGGCCGCATGGTGCAGTACAAGGAGAAGTCGAAGGGACAGGACTCGGTGTCGGTGGGCCTGTTCGACTACCCAGTGCTGCAGGCCGCCGACATCCTTCTGTACCAGGCCGAGGAGGTACCCATCGGCGACGACCAGCGCCAGCACCTCGAGCTGGCGCGCGACATCGCCCAGCGCTTCAACCACCGCTACGGCGACACGTTCACGGTGCCCAGGCCGACGTTCCCGCCCGCCGGGGCACGGATCATGGATCTGCAGCTGGTCGACAGCAAGATGAGCAAGTCCGAGACATCGCCCCAGGGCACGGTCGACCTCGCCGACGATGAGGACGCGACGGCACGCAAGATCCTGCGCGCCGTCACCGACTCGGGGAGCGAGGTGCGCGCGGCACCGAACAAGCCGGGCATCACCAACCTGCTGGACCTGCTCGCCGCTGCGACCGGTGTCTCCGTCGGCGAGCTGGAGCAGCGCTACGAGGGCCAGCGGTACGGCACGTTCAAGCGCGAGGTCGCCGAGGCGGTCAACGGCGTGCTGCGGCCGGTGCGCACCCGGCACGCCGAGCTGATCGCTGATCGTGACGCGCTGACCGGCCTGCTGCACAAGGGCGCCGACCGTGCCCGCGGTATGGCCGAGACCACCATGCTGACGGTGCGGGACCGGGTCGGGCTGCTGCCGTGACAGGAGCCGGCCGACCGGCGCCGCACCGGTGAACCTGGTCAGCGTCGAGCGGGCCCACCTGCGCTACGCGGAGAAGGTCGTGCTCGACGGCGTCAGCGTCGGCATCGACGAGGGGGACCGCGTCGGCGTGATCGGGCGCAACGGAAGCGGCAAGTCGACGCTGCTGAGGGTGCTGGCCGGCGTGCAACCCCTGGACGACGGTGTGGTCACGCACGCGCGGCGGGTGACCGTGCAGCTGGTGCCCCAGGAGCCCGACCTGCCGTCGAACCGCTCCGCGCTCGACGTGGTCCTCCACGCCGACTCCGAGCCCGGCAGGATCTTCCGCGGGCACCGCGAGCGCCCCAACGACCCGGTTCTGACCACGCTGATGGACACCCGGGGCCTGTGGGACCTCGAGCACGTGGCCCGCGGCATGTTGGACCGTTTCGCCGTGGCGGCGGACCGGACGGTCGGCCAGCTCAGCGGCGGGCAGCGCATGCGCGTGGCGCTGGCCCGCGGGCTCGTGCATGCCGACGTCGCCGCGCGCACCGGTGACACCGTGCCTCTGCTGATCCTCGACGAGCCGACCAACCACCTCGACCTCGACGCGATCGAGTGGCTCGAGGACCGCATCCAGAGCCAGCGCGGCGCGGTGGTGCTGGTCACTCACGACCGGTACCTGCTGGACCGGGTCGCCACCCGCATTGTCGAGGTCGTTGACGACGACCTGCGCACCGAGCACGGCTCCTACGCCGACTACCTGGCCAACCGCGCGGAACGTGCCCAGCAGGCTGCCGCCCGGGAACACCGACGCCGGCAGCGTGTCCGAGCCGAGCTCAACTGGCTGCAGCGTAGCCCAACGGCACGCACCAGCAAGTCGCGCGCACGCATCGAGCGCGCCGGGCAGCTGCTGGCCGACGAGCCGGAGGCGGCCGGTCCGGCCGTGCGCATCGACCTGCCCGCCCGCCGGCTGGGCAGCAGGGTTGTCACGCTGCACAACGTCGGCAAGCGCTACGGCGGCACGGTCGTGCTGCGCGACGTCACCGTCAACCTCGAGCCCGGCACGCGGATCGGCGTGGTCGGACCCAACGGCAGCGGCAAGACCACCCTGCTCCAGCTGATCGCCGGGCGCCTGGAGCCCGACCGGGGCAGCGTCCGGCTTGGCTCGACGGTGCACGTGGGCCGGTACGACCAGCACACCGCCGCACCACCGACAGGGCAGCGGGTGATCGACGCCGTCACCGACGTGGTCCTCGAGACCAGCACGGTCAACGGCATCACGCTGTCGGCGAGCGGCCTGCTGGAGCGCTTCGGCTTCACCCCGGCGGCGCAGCAGGCACGAGTGGCGGAGCTGTCGGGTGGCGAACGCCGCAGGCTCGAGCTCCTGCGGGTGCTGGCGACCGCTCCGAACGTGCGGCTGCTCGACGAGCCCACCAACGACCTCGACCTCGACACACTGGCCGTCGTCGAGGGGGCTTCGAGACCTGGTCGGGCAAGCTGCTGGTCGCCTCCCACGACCGCTTCTTCCTCGACAGGGTGTGCCGCCAGCTGTGGTCGATCGAACCGGACGGCACCCTGCGCGAGCACCCCGGCGGCTGGAGGACCTACCACGCGCGGCGCGCGGCCGCGGCCGCCGACATCAGCGCAACACGCACCCGGTCGGACGAGCAGACCCGGCGGTCCGGCGGTGTGCGGTCGGGCAGGCTGTCCTACAACGAGCAGCGTGAGCTGCGTGCGCTCGAACGGGGGCTGCCGAAGCTCGAACAGCGGCGCGACGCGCTGCACGCCGAGCTGCTGGCTGCCGCCGACGACCACGTCCGCGCGGGCGCGCTGGCCAGGGACCTCGACGAGGTCATTGCCCGGATCGACCGCACCGAGACCCGATGTCGAGCTGCAGCTGCGGACCGACCCGACGAGCTGAGAGGCGTCACAGGATGAGCATCGGCCAGCCGCTGGTGTGGATCGACCTCGAGATGACCGGGCTGGACCCCGACGTCGACGTGATCGTCGAGATCGCAACGATCGTGACCGACGGCAGCCTCGAGCATGTCGAGCACGGCCCCGACCTCGTGGTCGCCGCGCCTGAGGCAGCGCTCGACGCGATGGCCGAGGTCGTCCGGCGCATGCACACGGCGTCCGGCCTGCTCGGCGAGATCCGGTCGACCGACCGCACGGTCTCCGAGGCCGAGAAGGCCACGTTGGACTTCGTGCGCGGCCACGTGCCGGAGCCCTCGCTCGCTCCGCTTGCAGGCAGCAGCGTGCACGCCGACCGCGCGTTCCTCCGCCGGTACATGCCGACCCTCGAGGCGCACCTGCACTACCGCAACGTCGACGTCTCGACGCTCAAGGAGCTGGCGCGCCGGTGGCGGCCCGACCTGCTCGAACAGGCACCCGACAAGCAGGAGCGCCACCGGGCGCTGGACGACATCATCGAGTCGATCGCTGAGCTGCGATTCTACCGCGACGCGCTGTTCGGTCCGCCGCCGCAGGCCCAGAGTGAGCAGTCGAGCGTCAGCGAGACGACCAAGCGCACGACCGGTCCGGGAGACAGTCCCTAAGCATCGACAACCCTGGTGGCTGCCCATCGGTCGTGGAAGCCCCGGTTGTCCGGATCGTCCTGGATCGTCGTGATCAGCGCGGCGAGTGGGACGGCGAAGCTGATCAACCCGCCGATCAGCGGGATCACGCTGCCGATGACAAACAGCACGCGGCGTTTGAACGCGGCCTCGAGGGTCACCGGTCCACCGTCGGCCATCGTGACCTTGATGCCGAGCATCCGCTTGGCCAGCGTCTGACCCGAGCTTGCCTCGAGCATGACGAAGTACGCCAGCATCAGCCCGGCGGTGATCACGCTGTACAGGTAGGACTGGCCGGCCGACACAGCCTCGGGCGTCGCCGGCACCGGTCCTGACCCCAGCCCGACGATCACGCCGACGAAGACGAAAACCACGGTGAGCAGGAGCATGTCGATGATGTAGGCCCCGACCCGCTTGCCGACGTCGGCGGGTCGTGTGCCGGCAGCCGGCACCGGGTCGGTGCCCCAGCCGTACGAGGCGTCGGGGTTGGCCTCCGGGTGGCCCGGTGGCGGGGTGCCGGGCGGCGGGCGATCGTCCCAGCGGCTCGCGTGGTCGCCCGGTCGATCTGCGGATGGGTCGTTGCTCATCGGTGGCGCCCTTGGGTCGTGTGCCCGCGATTATGCCAACATCCGGCAGCGTCAACGCCGCACGGACCTGGTTGCCCGGCCGATCGTCAGCCCCGGCGCACGCGGTGGCGCCGCAGTCGGCCACGCGGGTCGGACCCGCCAGGGCGAGATCGAACGTGCGGTGCAGCAGCTGGAGACCCGGCGAGAGTCTCGCGTACCGCTCGTCGTAGCCGATCCTGAGCCCGGAGAAGACGCCATGGTGGTCGAACCCGAACGAGAACGCCACGATGCGCCGGTCGACCCGCAGCATGGTCAGCAGGAGCCAGCCGTGCTCGCCCGCCCACCGTGCCACGCGCCGATAGAACACCAGCGTCGTCGGGTCGCAGGCGATCGCCGTGCCGCCCCGGCCCTTCCAGCCGGACGCCTCGACGGCGAGGCACTCGTCCAGGACGTCGCGCAGCTCGTCACCACCGTGACACGTCTCGAAGGTCACCGCGCCGAGGTCGTCCACGCGGCGCACCGTGTAGACCACGACGTCACGGTGATCAAAGGCGTCGAGCCAGGCGCGCACCCAGCCGGGACGCACGAACAGCGAGGCCTCGCAGCGGGTGACGAGGTCGTCCCACTCATCGGCGATCGCACCGATGTCGCCGCAGACCGATGCGACCTCGCGGGGGCTTCTGACCATGACCGTGCTCATGGTCGGTGAACCTAGGCCCGTGCCGGGTCGTGTGGACTCGAGTCGGCCGCGGTTTCACACGTGCGTCACGACGTGTCATGGCCGCGTTCCCGGAAAAACGTGTCAACGACGCCACATGGTGCGTGCGGTGTGGCGGAGTCTCGCCCCGAAGCATGCTGTCGTGCACGACGTGCGGGCCGCGCGCGGGACCCGGAGCTGGCGGTCAGATGTAGCCGCGCAGATGCGCCGCCGCCGCGACCTCAGTGATGCCGATCGCGAAGGCGGCCCGCCGTAGGGTCGTCTCGAGGTCGGAGGCGCGGTCACGCACCTTGCGGTACGCCGCGCGCATGTACCGGCGGAGCTCGTCGTTGACCTGCTGCTCGCTCCACTTGAACTGCTGGATGTTCTGGGTCCACTCGAAGTACGACACGGTGACGCCGCCGGCGTTCGCGAGCACGTCGGGGATCACGGTCACCCCTCGCTCCGACAGTGCCTGGTCGGCGACCGGTGTGACGGGGTGGTTGGCCGCCTCGATGATCGTGTGCACGCGGATGTTGTCGGCGTTGGTGTGGTTGATCACCTCGCCGAGCGCCGCCGGGATGAGCACGTCGGCATCGAGCTCGAGCAGCGCGTCGCCGTCGATCGCCTGGGCACCGTCGAACCCGGCGACCGTGTCGGCCTCGCCGACGTGCTTGTCCAGCAGCTCGATCGACAGCCCCTCGGGTGCGTGGATTGCACCGTGGAGGTCGGACACGGCGACCACACGGTAGCCGCGCTCGGCGGCGAGGCGGGCCGTCCACGCCCCGACGTTTCCGTAACCCTGGATCGCGACGGTGATCTCCGCCGGATCCCATCCGTGGTCTTCGGCCGCCTCGTCGAGCACCATCACGACGCCGCGTCCCGTCGCGGCTTCCCGACCGTACGATCCACCGAGCTCCAGCGGCTTGCCCGTGACGATCGCCGGCTCGTGGCCGTGTGCCTGCCCCCACGCGTCCATCATCCATGCCATCGTCTGGGCGTTGGTGTTCATGTCTGGCGCCATGATGTCGCGCTTGACGCCGACGACGTAGCTGACCTGCGACATGTAACGGCGGGTCAGGCGCTCGTGCTCGGACCGCGACAGGGTCGCCGGGTCGACCTGCACGCCGCCTTTCGCTCCGCCGAACGGCACGCCGATCACCGCTGTCTTCCAGGTCATCAGCGAGGCCAGTGCACGGACCTCGTCGAGGTCCGCGGTCGGATGGAAGCGCACGCCGCCCTTGTAGGGTCCCCGCGCCCCGTTGTGCTGGACCCGGTAGCCGTAGAAGGTCTCGACCGTGCCGTCGTCGCGACGCAGTGGCAGCTGCACCCGGATCTCGCGGTACGTCCCGTTGAGCACGTCCCGGGTCTGATCGTCGATGCCGAGCTGGTGGGCGACATCGTCGAAGAAGTACTGGACGGACTCGAACGGGCTCAGATCGGTGCTCAGGTTGACCACGGCACTCCTCGCTGTGTCTTGTCCTGCCCGGCTGCGGCGCTATGCGTCCACCTGGCGCACAGCCGTCTCGTATGGTGGCGCGGGTTTCGGCTCCGGCCCGCTCGGGATCATTCGGTCGCCACGGTCCGCATGATCCATGCTCACACTGGTCCACACAAGAGGCTCTGGATGTGCGACAATCGCGTCCGTGGTGTTACAAGCTTGGCAAGTGGCCTTGAACGCGCTAAGAATGAACATCTGACAAAGGCTCAGGGGGCCTGTTGGCATGTGGACGTGGCTGCGCTGGCTGCTCTTGGCACTTCTCGTCTACTACATCGTCGTCTTTCCTCAGGAAGCGGCGCAGTTGACGCAGGCGATCGTGGGCGGAGCCGTCAGACTGTTCGTCGGCGCCGCGGACGCCGCGGCGACATTCCTGCAGAGCCTCTGACACGCCCACCACTCCATCACCTCGGCGCCGCATGACTGACCTTGCTGATGTCGGGCTTCCGGACCCGACCCCGTACCTTCTGCCTGAAGAGAAGGTCCGCCTCATCGTGCGGCGGCATCACCCGATCGTGCTGGTGCCGGTCGCGGCGCTGGCGGCGTTGATCATCGTCGGCGTGGTCGTGGCGCTGCTGTCGGCGCCGACGGCGGAGATGCTGGCAGTGGGCGCGTTGATCATCGTCGGCACGCTGCTGTGGGTCGGCTACCGCTGGCTGCGCTGGAACCGCACCGTGCTTGTCGTTACGAACCGCCGGCTGTTCCAGTTGGTGGCGCTCGGCATCAGACGGGTGAACGTGCTGCCGGTGGTCCGGCAGTCGGTCGTGTTCCGCCAGTCACCGATCGGGCGCGCCGCAGGTTACGGGCGCGTCCAGGTGCAGACGCCTACCGGTGCCACGCTGCACGACTTCAACTGGCTCGCCGAGGCGGCCAGGTTCCGTGACGCGGTCACCGACGTCGCCGCGTGATCGGCCCAGCGCCCGGCTGACGGCCGGGTCCCATGAGCCTGGTCGTCTCGCTGGCTCTCGACTCCCAACGGCTGGTGGACCGGCTAGCGCCGACCTGAAAACTTGGCCTTCAGGTAGTCGCGGTTCATCATCGCGATGAAGTTGATCGAGATGCTCTTGGGACACGCAGCCTCGCACTCACCCATGTTGGTGCAGGAGCCGAAGAACTGCTCCATGGTGTCGACCATGTTGCTGACGCGTTCGAGTCGCTCAGGTGCACCCTGGGGCAGCAGGTTGAGGTGGGACACCTTCGAGGCGGTGAACAGCTGCGCTGCGCCGTTGGGACACGCGGCCACGCAGGCTCCGCAGCCGATGCAGGTCGCGGCGTCCATCGCGCTGTCCGCGGTCTCCTTCGGCACCGCGATCATGTTCGCGTCAGGCGCCGACCCCGTGTGCACCGAGACATAGCCCCCGGCCTCGATGATCCGGTCTAAGGCGCTGCGGTCGACCACCAGGTCCTTGATCACGGGGAAGCCAGCCGCCCGCCACGGCTCGATCGTGATCTCGTCGCCGTCGGAGTAGTGGCGCATGTGCAGCTGGCAGGTCGCGGTGCCGCGCTGGGGGCCGTGTGCCTGACCGTTGATCATGACGCCGCACGACCCGCAGATGCCCTCGCGGCAGTCGTGGTCGAACTGGATCGGCTCGGTGCCCTCGGCGATGAGCCGCTCGTTGACCACGTCGAGCATCTCGAGGAACGACATGTCCTCGCTGATGTCGGTTGCCTCGTAGGTCTCGAACCGACCCGCGTCACCAGGTCCCGACTGCCTCCACACGTGCAACGTGAGATCCATGGGTTTGGCCTTCGCCTCTGCTCTCAGGTGTTGGTTCCAGGGTCTGACCTTCGGGGCGTCCGGAGGGGCGGAGCCCGGGGAAGGCGTGTCAGCGCCGGCTACTTGTAGCTACGCTGGACCAGTTCGACGTGCTCGTACACGAGCGGCTCCTTGTGCAGCGTTGGTGCCTCCTCGACGCCGTTGGACTCCCAGGCCGCCACGTAGCGGTGGTGCTCGTCGTCACGCAGCGCCTCGCCGTCCTCGGTCTGGTACTCCTCGCGGAAGTGGGCCCCGCACGACTCGTTGCGGTCCAGCGCGTCGACGCACATCAGCTCGGCGAGCTCGAAGAAGTCCGCAACGCGCCCGGCCTTCTCCAGCGACTCGTTGAGGCTGGCGTCGTCGCCGAGCACACGCACGTCGCTGTGGAACTCCTCACGTAGCGCCGGGATCTCCGACAACGCCTTCTCAAGGCCCTCCCGGTTCCGCGACATTCCGCAGTAGTCCCACAGGATCCGGCCGAGCTCGCGGTGGAACCAGTCGACGCTACGGGTCCCACCGACGGACAGCAGCCGGTCGATGCGGCTGCGCACCGCCTTCTCGGTCTGCTTGAACGCGTCGTGGTCGGTGTCCACGGGCGACTCTCCGAGCAGCGGTGCGAGGTAGTTGCTGATCGTGTACGGCAGTACGAAGTAGCCGTCGGCCAGTCCCTGCATCAGCGCGCTCGCACCGAGGCGGTTGGCACCGTGGTCGCTGAAGTTGGCCTCCCCGATGACGAACAGCCCGGGCAGGTTGCTCATCAGGTGGTAGTCGACCCAGAGCCCGCCCATCGTGTAGTGCGGCGCGGGGTAGATGCGCATCGGGATCGCGTAGGGGTCCTCGCCGGTGATGCGCTCATACATCTCGAACAGGTTGCCGTAGTTCTCGATGATGGCCTCGACGCCGAGACGCTCGATCGCGTCGGCGAAGTCCAGGTACACCCCGTTCTGTCTCGGCCCGACGCCGTAGCCGGCATCGACGCGCTCCTTGGCGTTGCGGCTCGCGACGTCGCGCGGGACCAGGTTTCCGAACGCCGGATAGCGCTCCTCGAGGTAGTAGTAGCGGTCCTCAGCGGGGATGTCGCGTGGCGAGCGCTCGTCGTCGGCGTCACGCGGCACCCAGATGCGCCCGTCGTTGCGCAGCGACTCGCTCATCAACGTCAGCTTGGCCTGGAACTCCTCGCTGGCCGGGATGGCGGTCGGGTGGATCTGCGTGAAGCACGGGTTCGCGAAGTACGCGCCCCTGCGGTGGGCCCGCCAGATCGCCGTCGCGTTGCACTTCATCGCATTGGTCGACAGGTAGAACGCGTTGGAGTAGCCCCCGGTCGCGAGCACGATGGCGTGGGCGCTGTGCGAGGTGATCTCGCCGGTCAGCAGGTCGCGCACGACGACCCCGACGGCGTGCCCGTCAACGACGACGAGGTCGAGCAGCTCGGTCCGGTTGTGCAGCGTGACCTTGCCGGCGTCGATCTGGCGGGCCAGTGCCTGGTAGGCCCCGAGCAGCAGCTGCTGACCGGTCTGTCCGCGGGCGTAGAAGGTCCGCGATACCTGAGCGCCGCCGAAGGAGCGGTTGGCGAGCAGACCACCGTACTCGCGCGCGAACGGCACGCCCTGTGCCACCGCCTGGTCGATGATCTCGAGGCTGACCTCGGCGAGCCGGTACACGTTGGCCTCGCGCGAGCAGTAGTCGCCGCCCTTCACGGTGTCGTGGAACAGGCGGAAGATGCTGTCGCCGTCGTTCTGGTAGTTCTTCGCGGCGTTGATCCCGCCCTGGGCGGCGATCGAGTGCGCGCGTCGGGGCGAGTCGTGGAAGGTGAAGATCTTCACCTTGTAGCCGAGCTCACCCAGTGTGGCTGCGGCTGACGCACCGGCCAGTCCGGTGCCGACCATGATGATCTCGAACCTGCGCTTGTTGCTGGGGTTGACCAGCCTCATGTCGAACTGGTGGTGCCGCCACAGCGTCTCGAGATCGCCGGTGGGCACGCTGCCGTCGAGCTCGGCGCCGGTCGTGATGTTGCTCACGTCGGTTGCCACGGAGGCCCTCCTCAGCCCACGATCCCGAGCTGCACGGTGATCGGGAACGACAGGTTGCCGCCCACGGTGATCACCGCGAATGCGATGGCGAACAGCCGCCGCCACGGGTTGAACCGTGGACTGTTGATGCCCAGACTCTGGAACAGGCTCCACGCACCGTGGTAGAGGTGCACGCCGAGCGCGGCGTTGGCGGCCAGGTAGAACAGCGCGACGATCGGGTTCGACAGGCTCGCCACCAGGTTGTTGTAGACGTCACCGCGCACGAAGTCGGGGTTGACCCAGCCCCAGGTGAGGTCCGCCAGGTGGTAGGCGAGGAACAGCAGGACGATGATGCCCGTCCAGCGCATGGTGCGCGCCGCGAAGTCGGCGGCGATGTAGTCACGCGCCGTCTGGTACTTCATCGGCCGGGCCCTCTGGTTCATCCGCGTGAGCGCGTACGCGGCGTGCAGGTGCAGCGCCAGCGCCACGATCAGGCCGATCCGCAGGATCCACAGCATCACGTGGTGGGGCAGGATCGGGTACAGCAGGCCCTCACGCAGCCACTCGCCGTAGGTGTTGAGCGACTCGGGCCCGAGGTACACCTTGAGGTTGCCCACCATGTGGGCGAAGACGTAGCCCATCCAGGCGATCCCAGTGATCGCCATGACGTACTTCTTGCCCAGTGCCGAACGGTAGAACTCGAGTGCCCATGCGCCGTAACGGACCACCGCGGGACGTCTCGCTGTCGCCTGTTGCTGTGCCGGTGCCCGGCTGTCGGCCCGCGGAGGTTGCTGCGTCGTGGACATCTAGCGCTTTCCCGATCGGCTCGCGTGTGGGTGCGTCGACCGGGCCCAGTCTAAGCCACGGCGAAGCCCCACGCCTGTGGTTCGTTTGGTGGACATATCATCTGCTTGAGGTGTCAAGCAGGAGTGGTGGCCGATGAGCAGCGAGCACGAGACAGCGTCAGGGATCCCGACGCAGCCGGTCTACCGACCTGACGACGTGGCCGATCTGTACGACGACCTCGGCGATCCCGGCACCTTCCCGTACACCCGCGGGGTGTATCCCAGCATGTATCGCAGCCGGCACTGGACCATGCGCCAGTACGCCGGCTTCGCCACCGCGGCCGAGTCCAACGCCCGCTACCGGTACCTGTTGGAGCAGGGTCAGACGGGGCTGTCGGTCGCGTTCGACCTGCCGACGCAGATGGGCTACGACTCCGACCACCCGCTCGCCGCAGGCGAGGTCGGCAAGGTCGGTGTCGCGATCGATTCGCTCGCTGACATGCAGGCGTTGTTCGACGGCATCCCGCTGGACCAGGTGTCGACGTCGATGACGATCAACGCGCCGGCGTCGATCCTGTTGCTGCTCTACCAGTTGGTGGGGGAGGAGCAGGGCGTCGACCCCGCAAAGCTGCGTGGCACTGTCCAGAACGACGTGCTCAAGGAGTACATCGCGCGGGGGACGTACATCTTTCCGCCTGCTCCGAGCCTGCGGATCGTCACCGACACGTTCGCGTACTGCGCCGACGTCCTGCCGTCGTTCAACACGATCTCGATCTCGGGCTACCACATGGCCGAGGCCGGGGCGACGGCGGTCCAGGAGGTCGGCTTCACACTGGCCAACGCGATCGCCTACGTCGACGCCGCGACCGCCGCCGGCCTCGACGTCGACGACGTCGCGCCGCGGCTGTCGTTCTTCTTCGTGGCGCGCTCGTCGCTGCTCGAGGAGGTCGCGAAGTTCCGCGCGGCCCGGCGGCTGTGGGCGCGGATCATGCGCGACCGCTTCGGCGCGCGGTCGCCGAAGTCGCAGATGCTGCGGTTCCACACGCAGACCGCCGGGGTGCAGCTGACCGCGCAGCAGGCCGAGGTCAACCTGATCCGCGTCGCGATCCAGGCGCTGGCCGCGACGCTGGGCGGCACCCAGTCGCTGCATGCCAACGCGTTCGACGAGGCGCTGACGTTGCCCAGCGAGGCAGCCGCGCGGCTGGCGCTGCGCACCCAGCAGGTCATTGCGTACGAGACCGATGTGCCGCTGGTCGCTGACCCGCTGGGAGGCAGCTGGTTCATCGAGTCGCTGACCGACGAGATCGAGCAGCAGGCCGAGGCGCTGATGAAGCGGGTCGACGACCTCGGTGGCGCGGTCGCGGCCATCGACGACGGCTTCCAGAAGCAGCAGATCGAGCTGAGCGCCTACGAGCACATGCGCAAGGTCGAACGCGAGGAGCGCATCGTCGTCGGCGTCAACCGGTTCGCCATCGACGAGGACGTCGAGCCGGAGCTGCAGCGGGTCGACGACGCTGTGCACGAAGGTCAGATCGAGCGCCTCACGCGGCTCCGGGTGGAGCGGGACGGGGAGGCCGTCACGGCCGCGCTGACGGAGGTCCGACGCGCAGCCGCTGCCTCGGACAACCTGCTGGTCGCCATGCGGGAGGCGCTGCGGGCGATGGCGACCGTCGGCGAGGTGTGCGACGTGCTGCGCGGGGTGTTCGGCAGCTACAGGCCGCCGTCGGGGGTCTGAGGCCTCTGGGGGGGCCAGGTCGCCATGTGGTGGGTGGACTCCCCGGCGTGCGGTGGTGGGCCGCTGTGGGGAACCAGGTCGCCGATGTGGTGGGTGGGCTCCCCGGAACGGGGTGGGGCGCCGAGCTACGCTGCCTGGTGGTCGCACACCGACACGGGGATCCGATGCAGCTGTACCTCATCCGCCACGGCCAGAGCCTGGTGAACCTCGCCGACTGGGCACACGGCAACAGCGACGAGGGACTGACGGACCTTGGGCGGCAGCAGGCGCAGGCCGTGGCGCAGCGACTCGCGACCGGGTCCGACCGGATCGACGTGCTCTACGCCAGCACGATGCGGCGCGCCCACGAGACCGCGACGTTCGTCAGCAGGGCCCTGGACCTGCCGATCCTGCCCGATGACCGCATCCGCGAGATCGGGAACAACCGGCTCGACCACGCGCCATGGCCCGACGTGCCGACCGACTACGGTGACTTCTGGGCGACGTCGCGCCCGTTCGCATCGGTGACGCCGGGCGTCGAGCAGGGCGAGTCGCTGATGCACTTCCGGACCCGCGTCGGCGCCTTCCTCGAAGAGCTGCGCCTGGACCGCGCCGGCCAGCAGGTGGTCGCGGTCACCCACGGCGGCGTGATCGACGCCGTCTTCGACCACATGTTCAACGTCGGGCCGTGGCGTCACTGCCAGGTCTGGACCAGCAACGCCTCGGTCACGCAGGTGGAGCTGCTCGACGACACGCCTCGGGACAACGGCGTGGCCCACGGTGGCCCGGAGCGGTGGCGGCTGCACCGCCACAACGACGTCGGCCACCTCGATGCGGTGCCGACACCCGCACCGTTCGCCGCTGACGGCGCGTCGGGACAGGCGAGGCGGTGACGCCTGTGACGCAATGCCCACGACACGTCCGGTGGCCGACGGCTGCGCGGGCGACGACCACCCGGGGACGACACGTGACGCGGACCATCAGTGCGCTCCTGGGGGTGCTGCTCGCCGTGCCGGCGACGCTTGTCGCGGACCCGGCCGTGGCGGCGGCCTCGACGCCGCCGCCGCTGAGGACGACGTCCGAGGGATTCCGCTTCGTCGCCGATGACGGCCGCTGGGTGGGTGATGGTCGCCGCCGCACGTACCGCGTCGAGGTCGAGCCGGCCGCCGACGTCAGCCTGCGGTGGGTGACCCGCCGGGCGGAGCACGTGCTCGGCCACCGACTCGCCTGGACCCGGGCGGGCGACTGGTCGCTGCGGCGGGTCCGGCGCCGACCCGACATCCGCATCGTGATCGCGACGCCGAGGACCGTCGACCGGCTGTGCGCACTGGCAGGGCTGCGCACCGTGGGACGGCTGTCGTGCTGGAACGGGAGGTTCGCGGCTGTCAACGTCAACCGCTGGAAGCGGGGCTCGAAGGGGTTCGTCGGGCCACTGCACGTCTACCGCCGGTACGTGTTGAACCACGAGGTCGGCCACGCGTTGGGGTACGCTCACCGGGCGTGCCCCCGGCGCGGTGCGCGGGCGCCGGTGATGCAGCAGCAGACGTTCGCGACCCGGCCGTGCCGGGCGAACGGGTGGCCCATGCGCGATTCGTGATCGGGCGCGGTCGCGCATGAAGCATCGCGGTGACGCCGACGATGTGGGGCCATGGCGACACTAGGCTGCACTACGTGACGAACCGCGAGAGGTCTGCATGCACATCGTGATCATCGGCGGGGGCCCGGCAGGGTACGAGGCGGCGCTCGTGGCTGCCGAGCACGGTCATCAGGTGACGCTAGTCACCACCGATGGGCTCGGCGGCAACAGTGTCCTGTGGGACTGCGTGCCGTCGAAGGCGCTGATCGTGTCCGCCGACGCGATGGGCTGGATGCAGTCGGCCGACCGTCTGGGAGTGCGCCTTGGCGACGGCACCGAGGTGCACGCAAACTCCCGGGTCGACATGGCGTCGGTGATCGACCGCGTCGCGACGCTGGCGCGTAACCAGTCCAACGACATCAGCGACAAGCTGGCCAAGGCCGGCGTCGACGTCATCGAAGGGCGAGGTCGCCTGACGGGGCCGTGTGAGGTTCTCGTCACACCGACGTCCGGTGCGCCCTACGAGGTCTCCGGTGACATGGTGCTGCTGGCGACAGGCTCAAACCCGCGGATCCTGCCATTCTTCGAGCCCGACGGAGAGCGGGTGTTCACCGCGCGCGAGCTGTTCGAGCTGCGCGGGCTGCCGGAGCGGCTGATCGTCGTGGGCTCCGGCGCGACGGGAGCCGAGTATGCGCATGCGTTCGTGCGCTTCGGCAGCGAGGTCCACCTGGTCTCCAGCCGCGAGCAGGTGCTGCCGAGCGAGGACCACGATGCGGCGAACGTGATCGAGGAGAGCTTCGAGCGCTGGGGGATGACGATCCACCGCGAACGTCGGGCGGTCGACGTGGAGGTGACCGACGTTGGGGTGCGGGTGCGCACCGAGCTGTCCAAGGACGGCGAGGTCGTCGAGGGCGCAGGTGAGTGGCTCGAGGGCAGCCACGTGCTGTTCTGCGTCGGGCAGGTGCCGGCGTCGGACGATCTCGGGCTGAGCGATGTCGGTGTCGACGTCGAGGACTGGGGCGCGATCCCGGTGGACGGGGTCAGCCGTACCAACGTGCTGACCGTCTACGCGGCGGGCGACGTGACGGGCGGCATGATGTTGGCGAGCACGGCCGCCATGCAGGGCCGCAACGCTGTATGGCACTTCATCGGCAAGAGCGTGCAACCACTGCGGTCCGACGTGATCGCCCGGTGCGTGTTCACCGCGCCCGAGGTTGCCTCGGTCGGCATCCCGACGGCGAAGGTCGCCGAGCAAGGGTCGAGCGCCATCGAGACGGTCAAGCTCGACTACCACAGCAACCCGCGCGCGAAGATGACCGAGCACACCCGCGGCTTCGTCAAGCTGCACGCACGTCGTGGGTCGGGCACCGTGCTCGGCGGCCTGGTGGTGGCCGACCGCGCGAGCGACCTGATCACGCCGTTCAGCGTGGCTGTGCGCAACCGCCTGACGGTCGAGCAGATCGCTCACGCGTTCACGATCTACCCGTCGATGGCCGGGTCGCTGCAGGAAACGGCTCGCCAGGTGCTGGCGCGCCAACCCGATGAGGC
>DATHVN010000172.1 GCA_035461305.1 Euzebyales bacterium
AGCGAGGTCGGCGGTGGGGTCGCTGTGGGTCGCCACGCTGACGATGGCACTGTCGCCCTCCGGCAGATCCATCGCGCTGCGGCAGCGGTTGGCCAGGCCGACATCGTGGGCGTGGATGCGGTCGACCCCGAGCGCCACCAGCGCCTCCAGCGACGCGGCGGCGGCCGCGACGTCGAACCACGCGGGCGACACCGTGAACCGGCGCGCGTCGCCGGCCAGCCGCAGCGGCGGGCCGTACAACGACGCCCACGGATCCGCGCTCGCGTACCACCCGGCCAGTCGCGGCACCAGCCAGTCGACATCGCCGCGGACGGTCGCGAACCCGACGCCGCGCGGCGAGCACAGCCACTTGTAGGCGGCGCACGAGGTGACGTCGAAGCGGACGGCGGCGACCGGCAGCCACCCGATGGCCTGGGTCGCGTCGACGTAGGTGCGGGCACCCGCTGCGGCGGCCGCGCCGGCCAACGCAGCAAGGTCGAGGACCCGTCCGTCGGCGGACTGCACCGCGCTGACCGCGACCAGGTCGACCGCCGGGGTGACGTGGTCCAGCAGCCGGTCCAGCGGCACCGCCGTCACGTCTAGACGGTCGTCGACCACGAACGGGAACAGCACCGAGGTGAAGTCCTCCCGCGCGCACAGGACCCGCGCGCCGTTGGGCAGGCTCGACGCCACCACGCCCGCCGTGATCGATGCCGCGCCCGGCATGGCGACGGCATCGACGTGGGTGCCGGCCAGCGTCGCGAACGCCTCGCGGGCGCGGACGACCTCGGTGTCGAAGCCCCGCAGGTCGACCTTGCCGGCTTCCCAGTCGTCCAGGCAGTCGCGCAGCGTGTCGACCGCCGCGCGCGGCGGGATGCCGACCGAGGCGGTATCGCAGTAGCCGGGCACCGCATCGACGTGCGTCCTGATGTCATCGTCGAGCATCCGGGCACGCTACTCCACCGGCACCACCAGCCACCGGAGGACCGGCGTGGTCCCACGGCGCGTGTCGCTGATCGTCGACGGCGCTCCATGTCAGGAGTTCGCGCTCGCGAGTGGACCACCGAGGCCTACGTCCGCCGCCACGACGGCTGGAAGTGCACCATCACCCACCGGAATCCGTTGCCGACGGGACAACCCCCATAGGGACCACCATCGTGACCGTGATCGATATGCGGCAGATACGGCCCGGGTTGACTTGAAGTTGACTTCAACTTGTAGCCTCTTCGTCACATCTGGTCCGGTGGCTCGAGCATCCAGTCACGGTGGCAGCGTCACGGGGCCGCGTTCAGGTCCGAGATAGACCGATGAGTTGTGCGTGTGGGCACGGTCCCAATCCAGAGGAGCCGCTTCGGTGATCAAGCTGAACACGTTGGAAGGAGTCCGCAGGTGAGGCGCTCGAGTGAACTCGCAGTCGAAGCGTCGGGGCTGGTCAGGACCTTTAAGTCCGTGCGGGCCGTCGATGGCGTCGACCTGGCCATCCCGACCGGTGGGGTGTACGGGGTGCTGGGACCCAATGGCGCTGGCAAGACGACGACGCTGCGGATGCTCGCCACATTGCTGCGGCCCGACGCCGGCTACGCCAGGGTCCTCGGGCACGACGTGGTGCGTGAGGCGGATGCTGTGCGTGGCCGGGTGAGCCTGACAGGCCAGTTCGCCTCGGTCGACGAGGACCTCACGGGGTTCGAGAACCTCGTGCTGATCGCCCGTCTCGTTGGCTTTCGACGCACCGGAGCCGGCGTTCGCGCACGTGAGTTGCTGGAGGCGTTCGGGCTGGCGGACGCGGCGGCGCGACAGGTCAAGAAGTATTCGGGCGGGATGCAGCGACGCCTGGACATCGCGGTCTCGATCGTGGTGACGCCCCAACTGGTGTTCCTCGACGAGCCCACCACCGGCCTGGATCCCCGCAGTCGCGGGCAGGTGTGGGGCATCGTCCGGGCGCTCGTCGCCGGCGGAACGACCGTGTTGCTGACCACCCAGTACCTGGACGAGGCCGACAAGCTCGCTGACCGGATCGCGGTCATCGACGCCGGCAGGGTCATCGCCGAGGGCAGCACCGGTCAACTCAAGGCGTCGGTCGGTGCGGGCTCGCTGCGAGTCCGGATCCAAGATCAGGCGCGCCGTCCCGAAGCCGAACGGCTGCTGTCCCGGGCACTCGGCGTGCCGGTGCACCGGGAGGCCGATCCCGCGGGGTTGTCGGCCCGGTTGGCCGACCCGGACCGGGCCGCCCACGCCCTGACCGAGCTCGGCCGCGCTGGCGTGATCACGACCGAGTTCGCCCTGGGCCAACCCAGCCTCGACGAGGTGTTCCTGACGCTCACCGGGCGGCCCGCCGAGACCACGAGCGAGCCGGACACGGATCGGACAGGCGGCGCACACGTCGACGGGGTGGCGTCATGAGCTCAACGACCAAGCACGAAGCCATCACCGAGGTCGAGGACATCCTCGCGGTCGTGTCGTCCACGCGTGAACGGCCGCCGCGCCCGTCCCCGCTGTCGACGTCGCTGACATTCGCCTGGCGGGGGCTGCTCAAGATCAAGCACGTCCCGGAGCAGCTGCTCGACGTCACCGTGTTCCCGGTGATGATGCTGCTGATGTTCACCTACCTGTTCGGTGGTGCGGTCGCCGGCTCGACCGACACGTACCTGCAGGACCTGCTGCCTGGGATCCTGGTGATGCAGGTCACCTGGATCAGCATGTACACGGGGCACACGCTCAACCGGGACATCACCAAGGGGGTACATGACCGGTTCCGATCGCTGCCGATCTGGCGGCCCGCGACGCTGGTCGGGCCGCTGTTGGCGGACGCTGCCCGCTATGCGATGGCGTCGACCATCATCCTCGTCCTCGGGATCGTGTTGGGATTCCGACCGCAGGGCGGGATTCAGGGGGTACTGGCCGGGGTCGGCCTGATGCTCGTGTTCTCCTTCAGCCTGTCGTGGGCGTGGACCCTCGCCGGGGTCACCATGCGGTCGCCCGAGGCGGTGTTCGGGCTGGGCAACATGGTCATGTTCCCGCTCACGTTCATCAGCAATGTGTTCGTCCCTGTCGACTCCCTGCCGGGCTGGCTCCAGGCGTTCGTCAAGGTCAATCCGATCTCGATCCTGGTCTCGGGCGTCCGCGGGCTGATGCACGGAGACGCCGCAACTGGCAACATCACGCTGGTGCTGCTGATCAGCGCGGCGCTGGTGGCGGTGTTCGGTCCGTTCACGATGTCCGCCTACCGCCGCAGAGAGTGACGTCGTCGCAGGCGAATCCGACTGCCGCTCGGGCGACTTCGTCACTCGCGATGTCGAGCTGCCCGAGTAGGTCGGCGCCCAGCGGTGGGGCACGTCCATCGTCGTCGCGCTGCTGTCGGCTCAACGCGCTGTGCGTCGTCGGTGCGCGGCAACGTGGGTTCTGTTGGCGCATGAGGGAGTGCAGAACCGTCGCTGGCCGTTGCGGGACGTGTCAACGAACGCCGTGCTGCAGGACGGCGACGCGCACAGGTCAGGCGTTCGACACCATGCTCGCTGATGATCGCAGTGACTGCCGTGGTGCCGTTGCAGGCGATCCGGGTGACGCCGTCGGCTTGATTGAGTCGGCGGGCGTTGACCAGCAGTACGCGGCGATCGCGATCCCACCGCCGATCAGCGACGTCGCCGACGGCACCTCACCGAGCCGGACGTAAGCGGTCAGCATCGCGGCCGGCGGGATCAGCGACTCCAGCGTCACCGCCCGGGACGCCGGCAGGCGGGCGAACGCGACCGCGATGCAGGCATAGGCGAGGACCGTCGCGACCAGGCCGAGCCAGACGGCCGCGAGCGTGGAGCCGACCGGCGCCAGCGCAACGTCGGACACCAGCGCGGGCCCGAAGGGCAGGAGGAACAGCGTCCCGGCCCAGATCGCGTACGCCGTGAACTCCGCAGGGCCGTAGCGCCGCAGCGACGGCTTGGTCAGCACGAAGTATGCGCTCGCCGACATTGTCGCCACGAGCACGTGCCCCGTGCCGGACGCCAGGCCGAACCCCGCCCCCCGGCCGACGATGATGACGGCCACGCCGGCAAAGCTGACCGCCACGCCCGCCCAGCCGAGGACTCCCGGGCGCTCGCCCAGGAACACCGTGGCCAACAGCGCTGTGCACGCAGGGATCGCGGCGATGATCAAGCTGGCGGTACCGACCGGCACGGTCAACTGTCCGCGCGCGAGCGCGACGGAAAAGACGCTGAACGCCAGGACGCCAGCCAGCAGGATCGTGGGCAGGTCCCGCAGCCGAGGTCGACGTACCGGCCTGACCACGGCCCAGCCGGCGAGGGCCAGCGAGGCCGTCAGGAACCGGAGCAGCGACAGCGCCCCCGGTCCGTACCCCTCGAGGCCGACGACGGTCGCGGTGTAGCCGGACGCCGAGCCGAGGACCGCCAGCGCGATCGCCAGCCACAGCACCGGATCGTGCGTCGCGGCCCCGGTCCGACCGGCGCGGCGCTGCTGGTCGGCGTCGGCGCGGGTCTTCGCGATCGTGGTCGGCGGTTGTACTGGCTCCATCGGTGACAGCTCCGCCCGTCGACACGGCGTTACCTTCAAAATGAGTACGCGAGTAACGTTACCGTCGAATGCTAGTCGCTGGCAACCCTCGTGGTAGCGTGGGCATCGGACGCGTTGGAACAGTCATGGCATGGGATGACCCGAAGGCAGCTCCGGATCCGCTCGCGGCGGTCCAGGACTTCATCAACACCGCTCACCGCATGCGCGGCGCCGACGAGCTACGTACAGCGGACCGGGCGTCGACCGTGCTCGCCGAGCTCGGGCTGGTCGGCGACGGCGAGTACGTCGACGACACCGACCGACGACGGCTCGTCGGCTTCCGCGAGGCGCTGCGGGCGGTGCTGCTCGCACGCACCGGAGGTGAATGTGACGTCGCGGCCGACGCGACGGCGTTGGACCGCGCCGTCGAAGCGGTGCCGTTGCGCATGCGCTTCTCACCCGCGGGCCGGCCAGCCGTTGGGGTGGCTCCGGACGGGCCGGTTGCGGAGCGTGCGGTCGCGACGGTGCTCGCCGCCATAGCCGCCGCCGACGGCGAAGGAGACTGGGAGCGGCTGAAGGCGTGCGCGAACGATGCCTGCCGCTGGGCGTTCTACGACGCGTCCCGGAACCGCTCAGGCCGCTGGTGCGACATGAACGTCTGCGGGGCCCGCCACAAGATGCGCACCTACCGCGAGCGGCACCGCTGACCACCTCCCGTGGTCCTTGCGGACCCTCCCCGTGATGGACGTCTCACACCCCGGACGCCATCACGAACTCAGCATTACATGGGTGCTGGCGTCCCCGCCCCTGAGGATGAGAATGAGGCGCCTTGCCGAGACCTCGGTCGTCTGCAGCGCCCTTGAGCCTGCGACTCAGCATGAGGCGGGAGCCTGGTAGGAACCCCCGACTGTTGCCTCGAGCACGCGTGTCAGATTCATGACGGTTCGGGCTCCCTGGGACGGCGCCGTATTCGATCCACGGGAGGTGGACCGCATGAACATCATCGTAGAGCGCGCTGCGGGGTTGGACATCCATAAGAAATCGATCACCGCGTGCGTTCGTGTCCCCGGCGCGGTGAGGGTGGTTCTCAACTGCCGGTCAGCGACGGTTCGCTGTGGCGCTCCAGGAACTTGAGCACTGCGTGGTTGAACGCTTCGGGGTCATCGGCATACATCAGATGCGACGTGTCGGGAATGTGAATCCGTTCTGCTCGCAGCATCAGCCTTTCGAGCTTGTCGGTGACCCGATGCAGAACGGGCGCGCCGCGTTCGCCATTGACGAGCAAGGTCGGGGCGCTGATGCGGCGGGCGTCGTCCTCATCAAAGGCGGGGAATCCCGCACGAAGCTGGGCTTTGAACGGCTGGACGTTGTCGCGGATCTGACAGCGCATGTCAGCTGAGAGGTTCGCGGAGTCGGCGCGTCCCAAGGCGGCGGTCACGAAGATCTCCAGGCCGCGCTCGTCGTCGCCGCGCGTGAACGCCCGGATCGTGGGCCCGATTCCCTTCGCTCCGAACCGTATGACGTCGATCCCCGTGCGGGGATCACGCAGCAGCAGCCTCAACAGCTGCGTGGGCCGTGGCGGCACGCTCACCCCGAGAAGGGGCAGCACGGGCGGATCGGCGAGCACGAGCGTCCGTACGAGCTCGGGCATTCTGCGTGCCAGCAAGAGGCAGACAAATCCCCCGTTTGAAGCGCCGATCAGATGCGCCGGCGTGAGGTCCAACGCACGCAGCAACCCGACGAGGTCGTCGACGTGCGTATCCAGCGTGATAGCGACGCCGACGAGAGGTCGCTCATTTGGGTAGTAGGAGCGGCAGCTGTACGCCACCGTGCGGTACGTCGACGCGAACGCGGGCAGTTGCTTGTTCCAAGCTCGCAGATCGTTGAGGCCACCGTGGACGAAGACGACTGGCTCGCCGGCCCCTTGCTCGGTGTACTCCAGACCCGTCCCGTTCACCTCGATCGTCGGCATGCCATGGTCCTTGAGCGCAGCCATCGCGTGCTGCTGACTGACCGCAGCCTCACGTGTGCCGAACAGAACGTCAAGGCACAGTCAGAGGTCGTCTCGGG
>DATHVN010000173.1 GCA_035461305.1 Euzebyales bacterium
TCGTCACGCACGCACCCGGCCGTCGGATGGCACTGCGGCTACTGACCAGCGGGCCGATCGTCGGCGCGTGCTGGGCCGCCAGCCTGATCGCGGGCCGCGGCTGGACCTGGCCGATGCCACATCCGGTCCGGTTCCTCCTCGCGGCGCTGCTGTGCGCGGTCGTCGCAGCGTTGGTCACCGCGACGACCAGCCGCCACAGCTACCGCCGCACCCGACTGGGCGCGGCAGGCGGCGCCACCCTGCTCGTCCTCGACAGCGCCATGCTGACCACGCAGGCGATCGTGACGCCACCGCTCGCATGGCCGCTGCTCGCAGCCATCCTCGCCAGCCTGATCCGCATCGCCTGGACCGCACGGTCACTCCCCGCGGCGCTGACCCGCTGACCCGGCACCATCAGGGTTGACCACGGCTGGAGGGTGGCAGGGTCAGTTGGCACCTGCCGGCGTCACAGGCCGCCAGCGGTGTCGAGCACCGTGTCGCGCAGCGCGCGGAGTTCGTCGAGCTGGCGGTCGATGCGGTCAACCACCCGCTCGAGACGCCAGCGCTCGTCGGCGCAGGTCGTGCCAGTCTCGAACGAGTGGAGCGCGTCGATGACCTCGTCGAGCGTGAACCCGTGCGCCTGCAGCGCCTTGGCGAGGCGGATGCGCTCGACGGCTTGGACCTCGTGTCCAAAGTCTATGGTTGCGTCGTTGTCTGACACATGCCCGCGACACCGCTCGCCGCGGGTCACCGAACGCCAGGAGCGCCGATGGCCACGCCTCCGATCTATGACGACACCGCGCCGATCGTGTGCACGATCAAGTCATGACGAGACCCCGGACCGCCTCGATCTCCTCGCACGGCTGCGCACGGCGCTGACTGTGGTCGAACGCACCGACCACGGTCTGGTGCTGCGCTTCCCCGCCCGTGATGACGTCGAGGCGGACGTCAGGCGCTTCGCCGCCGACGAGCAGCGCTGCTGCCGGTTCTGGGGATTCGACGTCACTGCCACCGACGCGGATGTGACGCTGCGGTGGGACGGTCCACCCGCGACCGCGCTGCTGCTCGACCAGCTGCTCGGGTACTTCCGCGGCGACCAGCCGGTCACGGCTCTCACCGGGCTCCTCTGACCGCCGCATCACCGTCAGAGGTATAGACATCGCCGGAAGCATTGATCTTTCACCGACGATGAACGATGAAAGGTCGCAGCGGTGGTGCTTGACCGTGGCTCGGCGGCGGCGTACGCGAGCTGGTTCCGTTGCCTGGCGGACGCCACACGGATCCAGATCCTGCACGTGCTGGCCACCGCGCAGGGTTCTCGGACGGTCGGCGAGATCGTGGCTGCGGTGGGTGTGGGCCAGTCGACGGTGTCGGCGCACCTGCGGCGCCTGGCCTAGCTGGAGTTCGTGTTCGTCGAGCACGTCGGCACGGCCGGCCTGTCTCGGGTCAACGACGACTGCCTGACGTCGTTTCCGGCCGCGGCCGATGTCGTCATGGGGCGCGTGCCGGTGGCCGACGGTGATCCGCTGTCGGCAGCGGCCCTGGCGTGCGTGACCGTGGCGGCCGCG
>DATHVN010000174.1 GCA_035461305.1 Euzebyales bacterium
ACTTCTTGTACGTGCGGACGGTGCACACGGATGCCGAAGGTCTGCCTGAGCACCAAGGATGAGGAAGGTCGTCACGCCCGAACACGCGGCCGGGCAGCGTGCGGATCGGCGGGCGCTGGCCGAGATCAACGATCTCATCGACGACGGCGTCTACGACGCCGCGAGCGTGCTCGCGTGGGAGGTCCAGCGCGCGTCACCGGGCGATCCGGCCGTGTGGCTGCTGCTCGCCCGCATCGACTACCTGCGTGAGCGCTTCGCCGCCGCGATGTACGCGGCGCGCATGGCGACGCGGCTGGATCCCGCGTCATCGGACGCGTGGCTCGCGCTGGCGATGACGGGCGTGACGCGCTCGCGCTGGCAGACCGAGGGCCTGGACGCCGCGCTGCAGGCGACGGCGCTGGCGCCAACGGATGCACGGTCCTGGACGGTGCTGTCGCAGTTGCAGCTCGCCGGTGGCGCGACCTACGAGGCGGCGGTCGCGGCGGAGCAGGCTATCCGAGTGGACCCGTCCGTCCGCGGGGGCCACCTCATGTTGGGTGAGACGGCACTCGAGGTCGGGGAGCTGGCCCACGCCGAGGCTGCGTTCCGCCGGGTGCTCGAGCTCGACAGCGACGACCCCGACGGACGCATGGGACTGGCCGAGACCCTGGAGGCGCAGGGCAAAGATCCGACCGAGGAGCTCGCTCAGTACGGCGCTCCGATGGTCCTCCAACGCCGCCGGTCGCGGCTGGCCGACAGGGTCCGGGCACGGACGGTAGCGCTGGCAGCCCCGCGCGCAGGCCCGGGCGGTCGACTGGCGGTCGCCGTCGGAGGCTGCCTGCTGCTCGGTCTGCTGCTGGGACTGGTGATCCCGGGTCTCGGCGTGGTGCGTGGGCTCGTCGGCGCTGCGGCGCTCGTGCTGATGTGGATCGCGGTCCGGCCGGTGCGCACGACGGCGCCGCACGGGAACCCGAACCGGCCGGTCGGCGTCACCGCTGACGACAGCGCACTGAGGGTCGACGCCCGTGACGCCACGGACGAGGCAGACGCCGAGCGGCTCGAGGCCGCGGCCGGACATGCTGCGGCAGCGGAGCTCGGGGACGCATCGCTGGCCCGCGAGCTCGCCATCGACGTGGAGGAGCACGACGCCGCGCGGCGCGCCGGGACCGTGCCCTCGTCACCTCTGCCAGATCGCGAGGATGCGACCGCGCCAGCGTCCGCTGAGGCCCCGGCCGTCGAGGGCGACGACGAGACGGAGCCGGAGATGGTCGACGGTGTCACGGCGTCCGAGCTGCCCGACGCCCCCGACGAGCTCGCGGAGTTGAGTCGTGCCCGACTCGCGGCCTCGGACCTCGAGCTCGCGCACGCCGCAGCGTCACGTCTGGAGGCTGTGGCGCCGGGTACCCTGGAGGCGCACCGTGCGCTCGGAGCCGTCGCGCTCGCCGAGCAGGACTACGAGCAGGCGCGATTCCACTACCGCAGCGTACTGGAGCTCGAGCCACTCGATCAGGAGGCGCACGAGCGTCTCGCGCTCGTCAGTTCGAGCATGGGTCGACCGACATCACGGTTCCCGTTGCGCGGGTTCCGGAGCCGGCGGTGACCGAGGACAACTGGCACGTGGTGACGGTCCTACCGCACATGGCGGCGGTGCTGCTGCGCGGTGCACTCCAGGCGGAGGGCGTCCGAACGGAGCTGGATCGCGATGCGCTCGGCGCGGTCTACGGTCTGGACAGCGGCGGCCACGCGACGCGGGTGCTGGTTCGCCCGGCCGATGCCGATCGCGCCCGACGGGTGCTCGCCGAGCTCGACCGTACGTGACCACCGCCGCCGCCGCCGACCCTGCCCGCACGTTTCCGCGTGACGCTCGGTGGATCGGGCGCCGCGGCTATCCTGCCTGATGCCTGCCGGCGCGATGACGTCGGCGCTCATCGACCGATCCGCAGGAGTGGTGATCAACGTGACGAGCATCGTCGTGGCGCAGCCGGACGGTCCGCAGCGCACGGTCGAGCCTCCTGTCACGGTCGGCGATGCGCTCGAGGCGCTCGGGGCACGGCGCGGCCAGGTCATCGCCGCGCTGGTCGACGGGGTCGAACGTGATCTGACCGCGCCACTCGAGACGTCCGCCATGGTCGAGGCGATCACCGCCGACAGCGAACGAGGACGTCAGATCCTTCGCCACTCGGTCGCCCACATAATGGCCCAGGCGGTGACCGACCTGTTCCCAGGTGCGAAGTTCGCGATCGGTCCACCGATCGCCGACGGCTTCTACTACGACTTCGACGTCGAGACACCGTTCACACCTGACGATCTGGAGCGGATCGAGACGCGGATGCACGAGATCATCGGCGAGGGTCAGCACTTCGAGCGTCGGACGCTGTCGCCTGACGAGGCGCTCGAGCTGTTCGCCGATCAGCCGTACAAGCGGGAGATCATCGAAGGCGTCGACGCCGACGAGGGCGCCGGCGACGCCGAAGTCACGGTCTACGCCAACCTCCGCGGCGACGGCACCGAGTGGGTGGACCTGTGCCGTGGGCCCCACCTCCCGACGACGCGGTGGGTGCCGGTCTTCGCCCTGCAGCGCGTCGCGGGTGCCTACTGGCGTGGCGACGAGGCCAATCCCCAGCTGCAGCGCATCTACGGCACCGCGTGGGAGTCCGGCAAGGCGCTGCGGGCACACGTGGAGCGCCTCGAGCAGGCCAGGGCGCGCGACCACCGCAAGCTGGGGCGTGATCTGGATCTGATCTCATCGCCCGACCAGCTCGGCACGGGGCTCATGCTGTTCCACCCGCGCGGCGGCCGGGTGCGGCTCGTGATGGAGGACTACAGCCGCGATATGCACCTGCAGCGCGGATACGAGCCGGTCTACACGCCGCACGTGGGCCGCAGCCTGCTCTGGGAGACGTCGGGGCACCTCGACTTCTACGCCGACAGCATGTTCCCCCCGATGCGCATGGCCGACAAGGGCCACGGCGAGGTCGGCGACTACTACGCCAAGCCGATGAACTGCCCGTTCCACGTGATGATCTTCGGCAGCCGGACCCGCAGCTACCGCGAGTTGCCACTGCGCCTGGCGGAGCTCGGCACGGTCTACCGTTACGAGCGGTCCGGGGTGGTGCACGGCCTGCTGCGCGCCCGCGGCTTCACGCAGGACGATGCGCACATCTTCTGCACCGCCGAGCAGGTCGTCGACGAGGTCGTGGAGGTCATCGACTTCACGCTCGCGCTGTACCGCGACTTCGGGTTCGTCGACGGGCCTTCGCGCGTGGCGCTGTCGACGCGACCACCCAAGGCTGACACGGTCGGCACCGACGAGGGGTGGACCCACGCCGAGGCGGCGCTGGCGGCTGCGCTCGAGCGCTCTGGCCTGGGCTACATCGTCGATGAGGGCGAGGGTGCGTTCTACGGACCGAAGATCGACTTCCAGGTGATCGATGCGCTCGGGCGTGCGTGGCAGCTGAGCACCATCCAGGTCGACTTCAACCTGCCCGAGCGCTTCGACCTCGGGTACGTCGCGTCCGACGGCATCACCCGCCGGCCGTTCATGATCCACCGTGCCCTGTACGGGTCGTTGGAGCGGTTCTTCGCGATCCTCCTCGAGCACTTCGGTGGCGCGTTCCCGACGTGGCTCGCGCCGGTGCAGTCGGTGGTGGTGCCCATCGGCGAGGTCCACCACGCCTACGCCGACCAGGTCGGGGAGCGGCTGCGCGACGCTGGCCTTCGCGTTGACGTCGACCGCTCCGACGACACCCTCGGCGCAAAGATCCGTCGCCACCAGGTGGACAAGGTGCCCTACCAGCTCATCGTCGGCGACGCCGAGGTCGAGGCCGGCACCGTTTCGATGCGGGCGCGTGATGGCAGGCAGCGCAAGGGCGTCGCCGTCGCGACGTTCATCGACGAGGTGACCCGGGAGGTCGCCGAGCGCGGCGCCGGTGGCTGAGGTGAGCCACGGGTCGAAGCGGTCGAAGGGCCTCGATCGGGTGCGGGCGAGCGTCCGCGAGCCGGTGGGCGGGGACCGGATGGTGCGGGCGAGCGCCAGCGAGCCGGTGGGCGGGGACCGGACGGTGCGGGCGAGCGCCAGCGGAGATGAGACCGTGCGAGCCAGGGCGGCGCAGATCGACGTGCGCGCGGGAGGGCAGCGTTCCGATCCCGAGCAGCGCATCGACGAGCTGCAACGCCTGTGGACGCCGTGGCGGAACGCCTATGTGACCGACCCTGACGCGTCGTCGCAGGGCTGCCCGTTCTGCCACCTGCCCGGCCGCGGCGCGGCGCACGACGCCGAGTCGCTGATCCTGCACCGGGGGACCGTGGCGTTCGTCATCCTCAATGCCTACCCGTACAACCCCGGGCATCTGATGATCGTGCCGTACCGCCATACGGACGACTACGTCTCGCTGTCGGACGCCGAGGTCCACGAGATGGCGATCTTGACGCAGCGCGCGGTGCGGGTGCTGCGCCGGACCTCGGGCGCGCACGCGTTCAACATCGGCCTGAACCTCGGCGGGATCGCGGGTGCCGGCATCGCCGATCACGTGCACCAGCACGTCGTGCCGCGCTGGGGCGGTGACACCAACTTCATGCCCGTGATCGGCCAGACCAGGGTGCTGCCGGAGCTGTTGGACGAGACGTGGGCGCGCATCGCTCCGGCGTTCGCCGACGGCTGAGGCGCTAGGCTCCTTCCATCACGTCCTGTACGTCGAGAGTGTCCGCCGTGGTCATCAACGCTCACGCCCGCACAGCAACCGACCGCCTCGTCGTGCCGATCGGTCGCAGCCTCGCGCGCCTGGGCGCGACCCCGAACGGCCTGACGACCTTCGGCGTGCTCGCGACGTTCGTCGGTGCCGGTGTCGTGCTGGCCGGCCATCACCTGGCCGGTGCGCTGGTGCTCGCCGTGGCGACCGCGACCGACGCACTGGACGGTACGGTCGCCAGGCTGCGTGGTCGTGTGACGGCTTGGGGCTCGTTCTACGACAGCGTCAGCGACAGGATCAGCGACGTCGTGCTGCTCGGTGCGGCGCTGTGGCTGGTGCGTGACACCGTGCTGCTGTTCACCGTGGCGCTGGTGGCGCTCGGCGGCGCGCTGCTGACATCGTACATCCGCGCCAAGGCCGAGTCGCTGGGGTGGGAAGCGACGGTGGGCCTGCTCGAGCGTCCGGAGCGGGTCATCATCCTGCTCGTCGGCATCGGCCTCGGGCTGCTGCCGCTCGCCTTGTGGGTGCTGGCCGTGGGAGGCGCCGTGACCGTCGCGCAGCGGCTGCGAGCTGTCCGGCGGCAGGCCCTGCAGGAATGATCCGGATGCGGGGGCGCGGCGTCCGCCGCGAGTGTCGGTGACGGTGGCGGACGGTTCACAGGGCGCGACCCGCGTGCCGTCGTACCGCGGCTCGGGGATCATCGGTCGCCCGGTCGACAGGCGACCCGGCGCCGCCGAGCGAGTGCCCCAGCGCCGTCCAGACACGCGGCGCCAGCGGGTGGTCGGCGCGCTGTGGCTGGCGGCGTGGCAGCTGGCCCGGTGGGTGCCCGAGGCGGTTGCATTCCGCCTGGCCGACGCCGCCGCGCTGCTCGCCGCACGCCGCGCTGGCCACGGCCGTGACCGGGTCCGAGCCAACCTCGCCCGCGTCGTCGCCCCCCACGTGCTCGACGCAACGGTGACGAGGGCGTACCGGTCGTATGCGCGGTACTGGGTCGAGGCCTTCCGGGTGGCCGACATCGGCGCCGCCGACATCGCCTCACGTGTGGACGCCCGTGGCCTCGATCTGCTTGACGACGTGCTCGAGCGGGGCCGCGGCGCGATCGTGCTGCTGGCCCACCACGGCTCCTGGGACGTTGCCGCGCGCTGGGCCGAGGTCCACGGCTACCACCTGGCGGTCGTCGCCGAGATCGTGCGGCCGCGGGCGCTGTTCGCCCGCTTCGTGCGGCTGCGCGAGGAGATGGGGCTGGAGGTCGTGCCGCTCGAGCCGCGCGCCAGCATCAGCGGCCGCGGCATCGGTGCGCGCCTCGGTGACGTGTTGGGCGACAACCACCTGGTCGGCCTTCTGACCGACCGTGACCTGTCAGGTCGCGCACCGATGGTCGACTTCTTCGGCAAGCCGTGCCGACTTCCGCTCGGCGCGACGGTGCTGGCCAAGCGGTACCGGGCACCGGTCGTGCCCACGGCGATGCTGCAGCTGCCCGGACGCCGCTGGCGTCTGCAGATCCTCGAGCCACGGTGGCTGCACGACCTGGAGATCCGCGACGCGCAACGGCAGGTGGCCGCTGCCCTGGAGGAGGTCATCCGCCTCGATCCGGCGCAGTGGCACGCGTTCCAGCGGATCTGGTCCACGTCGGAGCCCTCGGCGCCGTGAGGATCGCGCTGGTCTGCCCCTACGACTGGACGCGTTCCGGCGGCGTCCAGTCGCATGTCGCGCAGCTCGCGACGCACCTGTCCGAGCGCCACCGCGTCGTCGTCTTCGCTCCACACCGTCGTGGCGTCGCGCCGGCGGTGTCGGCACCCGCGGTCGTCGACGTCGGGCGTCCGCTGCCGGTGCCCTACAACCAGTCGGTCGCCCCGGTCGCGGTCTCGCCGACGGCCGCCGGCCGTGTGCTGCGTCGGGTCGCCAGATTCTCACCGGACGTCACCCACGTGCACGAACCGCTGTCTCCGCTCGTGTCCGCAGCGGTCGCAGCGTTCGGGCGGCGTCCACTGGTCGCGACGTTCCACTCGTGGTCCCACCACGACCGCCTGTACCGACTGGTGGCACCGTTCGGACGCCACGTCGCGAAGCGCCTCGACGTCCGCGTCGCCGTGTCACCAACGGCCCAGGTCTACGCTGCCGAGGCGCTCGGCGTGCCGATCGGTGGCTTCAAGGTGGTGCCCAACGGGATCGACGTCGCCCGGTTCGACGCCGAGCCCATCCACGCGCTGCGGGATCCGGCACGGCCACTGCTGCTGTTCGTCGGGCGGCTGGAGCCGCGCAAGGGCCTCGACGTGCTGGTCCGCGCCTTCCTGCGCGTCCGGGCGGCCTGGTCAACCGTGCGGCTGTGCGTGGTCGGCGAGGGGGCGCAGCGGGAGCGCTGCCAGCAGATGATTCCGAGCTCTATCCGCCACGACGCACTGTTCGTGGGCCACGTCGACGACGCAGAGAAGGCGCGGTACTTCGCCAGCGCCGACCTGTTCGTCGCGCCGAACGTCGGCGGCGAGTCGTTCGGGATCGTCCTGTTGGAGGCGATGGCAGCGGGCCTGCCGGTCGTCGCGAGCGACATCCCCGGCTTCCGCACGGTCATGCGCGACGGGCACCAGGGTCGGTTCGTCCGCCCCGGCGACGCACCCGGGCTGGCCGGCACGATCCTCACCCTGTTGTCGAATGACAAGCTGCGTGACGCGATGTCACGCGAGGGTCGGCGCCACGCCGCGGGCTACGACTGGAGCGGCGTCGCTGCGCAGCTCGAGGCGCTGTACGCCAGCCTGGTCTAGGCGCACATCCATTCGTCATCCGAGGCAGATCGTCCGTACACTCGGCATCTGGCAGATAGCGAAAGGTCGGTCACATGACCGCGTTGATCGTCATCGTCGTGGTGGTGCTGCTGCTGGCGGTCGTGTGGGCCGTCGCCGGCTACAACGGCCTGGTCGCCCAGCGGAACCGGGTGCAGAACGCCTGGTCGACCATCGACGTGCAGCTCAAGCGTCGCTACGACCTGATCCCCAACCTCCTCGAGACCGTGAAGGGATACGCCGAGCACGAGCGCGATGTGCTGACGGCGGTCACGGCGGCGCGCACGTCGGCGATGGAGGCGTCGGGTGTGCAGGAGCAGGCCGCGGCCGAGAGCGAGCTGTCACGGGCGCTGTTCAACCTGCGCGCCACGGCGGAGGCCTATCCCGACCTCAAGGCCAGCGATCAGTTCGGTCAGCTGCAGGAGGAGCTGACCAACACCGAGGACCGGATCGCGTTCGCACGCCAGGCGTACAACGACTCGATCAACCGGTACGACACGAAGCGGCAGAAGGTGCCGACCAACCTGATCGCGAACAGGGGCAACTTCGAGGCCTACGAATACTTCGAGGCCGACACCGACAGCCGCTCGCCGGTGCAGGTCAAGTTCTAGCCACCCGCCCTCCGCGACCGGGTGCCGGACGGTCGCGCACGTTGCTGACCGTCGTGCTGGTCACTTGCCTGGTCTCGGCGTGTACCGGCGGCGTGCCGGGATCGGCGACGCCGACGCCGCAGCGGTCCGCGCCCCCGACCTCCGGCTCCGCGCCGACCGTGTCAGCTGGACCGCAGCGCCTGTCGAGCGGCGGAACCGTCACACCGATCGCCGCGACCGTCGCGCTGGACGGGACGCCGCGGACCTGACCGCGCACGCCACCGCGTAGGCGTTGTGGGGAGCCCTGCGCGCCGGATCGCGCAGCACCACGGTGGACGTGGACATGGGATGGGCGGTCCGAGACGTGGACCCGTGCGGTCGACGGTCACCCCGAGGTCGCCGCGGGCGGCACACCGGTGGCGGCCGGCACCGTGGTCGTCGCCGAGACGGCGGCGGGCAGACCTCGCGAGCTGCGCGCCGAGGGGGTCGCGGTCGTGCTCCGCGCGGCCGTCGGTACGCCGCGCGATGGCGCCATGGCGGCGCGTCCGGCGCGCCACGGCTGGAGCAGTGGGACAGCAGGCCGTTCCCGGTCCAGGGCACGGTGTGGATGCACCTGTGCGCGGCCCCGTGCGGTCGCCAGATCGCCCCCTCCGCGCAGCGCCCGTCCGGCACCCCGCGCTAGGCTCGGAGCAGTGCGACGTCGTCGCTGTGACGTCGTGCCACGCACTGGAAAGGCCTGCGATGACCGATGCAGCACCCAGCTCGTCCAGCCCGGCCGCGACACCCGCGCAGCTTGGTACGGACCGCGTAAAGCGCGGTCTCGCCGACATGCTCAAAGGCGGCGTCATCATGGACGTCGTCACCCCGGAGCAGGCCGCGATCGCTGAGGAGGCGGGCGCCGTCGCTGTCATGGCCCTCGAGCGCGTCCCGGCTGACATCCGCGCCGACGGCGGCGTCGCGCGCATGAGCGATCCCGCGGTCGTCGAGGCGATCATGCAGGCCGTGTCGATCCCGGTCATGGCGAAGGCGCGCATCGGGCACTTCGTCGAGGCACAGGTCCTGGAGGCGCTCGGCGTCGACTACGTCGACGAGTCCGAGGTGCTGACGCCCGCCGACGAAGCCAACCACATCGACAAGCACGCGTTCACGGTGCCCTTCGTGTGCGGCGCGACCAACCTCGGCGAGGCGCTGCGGCGGCTCACCGAGGGCGCGGCGATGATCCGTTCGAAGGGTGAGGCCGGCACGGGCGACGTCAAGGAGGCGGTACGGCACATGCGTGCCATCACGGCCGAGATCCGTCGCCTGACGACCCTGAGCCCCGACGAGCGGTACCGCGCCGCCAAGGACCTGCAGGCCCCCCACGAGCTGGTGGAGGAGGTCGCCCGCACCGGACGGCTGCCCGTCGTGCTGTTCACGGCGGGCGGGATCGCGACCCCGGCTGACGCCGCGCTCATGATGCAGCTGGGCGCCGACGGTGTGTTCGTGGGCTCGGGCATCTTCAAGTCCGGCGACCCCGCCAAGCGCGCACGGGCGATCGTCGAGGCCACCACCTACGCGCAGGACCCGACGATCGTCGCGAAGGTCTCGCGCGATCTCGGTCAGCCGATGGTCGGCATGGCGAACGACTCGCTCACGGAGGGGCAGCGGCTCGCAGGCCGTGGCTGGTGACGTGACCTCATGTAGCGAAGCGGTAGGTCGTCGAACGTGACGACAGACACCCACTGGTTGCGGCTGCGGTTGCCGGGCCAGCCACTCGTCGTGCTCGATGACGATCGACCTCCCAGCACGCTGGGACCGGTCGTCGGCGTGCTCGCGTTGCAGGGTGACGTGCTCGAGCACGTCCGCATGCTGTCGCTCGCAGGCGCCCGGGCGGTCGCCGTGCGCCATCCCGAGCAGCTCGCAGACCTCGACGGCGTCCTACTGCCGGGCGGCGAGTCCACGACGATCGGCACCATGCTCGAGCGCTTCGGGCTGCTCGAACCGCTACGTGACCGTCTGCGCGGCGGGCTGCCGGCGCTCGGCACGTGCGCCGGGGCCATCCTCATGGGGTCCGAAGCGCTGCTGTCGGACGGCACGCCCAGCGAGCAGCCGCTGCTCGAGGTCATGGACACGATCGTGCGGCGCAACGCGTTCGGCCGTCAGGTGGCCAGCTTCGAGGGCTCGCTGGACATCGCGGGCGTGCCGGCACCACCGATGCGCGCCGCGTTCATCCGTGCGCCCTGGTTCGAACGGCTCGGCCCGGATGTCGAGGCGTTGGCGGAGGTCGACACCCCCCTCGGTGCTAAGATCGTCGTTGCGCGGCAGGACCACCTGCTGGCTGCCGCCTTCCATCCAGAGCTCACGGGCGACCCGCGCCTGCACGCGTTGTTCGTCGAGATCATCCAGGCGCGGCAGAGCTGACAAGGCCCCGGACCTCGCCACACGTTTCCCCGGACGGTTCGGAGGCGAGGGAAGCGAGAGGAGCAACGTGTCCGGGCACTCCAAGTGGTCCACGATCAAGCACAAGAAGGGTGCGGCCGACGCCAAGCGCGGCAAGCTGTTCGCCCGGCTGATTCGTGGCATCGAGGCGGCGGCGCGCGACGGCGGCGCCGATCCGGAGGCCAATCCGACACTGGCCACGGCGGTCCAGAAGGCCAAGGACGCCTCGGTCCCCAAGGGCAACATCGAGCGCGCGCTCAAGCGTGCCGCGGGTCGCGAGGGCGGCGGGGTCGACTACGAGACCGTGCACTACGAGGGCTACGCCGCGGGCGGGGTCGCGCTCTACGTCGAGTGCCTCACCGACAACCGCAACAGGGCCGCGAACGACGTGCGGTCCGCGTTCAACAAGAATGGCGGGTCGCTCGCCGAGCCCGGGGCGGTCAACTACCTGTTCACGCGCACGGGCGTGATCCTGGTCCCCGCGGACGCCGCCGACGAGGACGACATCCTGCTGGCCGGGCTCGATGCGGGCATCACCGACGTCGTGCTCGAGGGCGACAGCTACCGGATCACGTCGGACCCGACGGACGTCAACGACGTGCGCGAGGTACTGGAGTCGGCCGGCATCACCGTCGACTCGTCCGAGTCGACCATGCTGGCGAGCGTCAGTGTGCCCGTGGCCGACGAGGCGGCCGCGCGCCAGGTGTTGCGGCTGATCGACGCACTCGAGGACTGCGACGACGTCCAGAACGTGTACGCGAACTTCGACATCCCCGACGAGGTGCTCGAAGCGGTCGCGTGACGTCGCCGTGGGGAGCGAGCTCACCGCATGAGCCGGTCCGCTTCACCGGAACCCACCCTGTCGGAGCCGTGGGGAGCGAGTGCTCCCATGTGGTCGATGCACTCCCCACGGACGGGGGTCGTCGACGAAGTCGGTTGTGGTGTCTGGCGCCGTCGACCTGCTAGGGTCCAACGCCGAACATCCGTTCGCCCGGACGGGGACCGCGTCGGCGAGGAGTGGCTGTGCGTGTGATGGGCGTCGACCCAGGGCTTGCGCGCTGCGGCGTCGCAATGATCGATGGTGACGTGCGCGGGAGCGAGCTGACCGCTCACCACCTCGTGCGGACCGGCGCCGACGACGCGCCTGAGCAGCGCCTGGCGGTCGTCCACGACCAGATCACCGACCTGATCGCCACCCACCGCCCTGGTGTGCTCGCCATCGAGCAGCTGCTGTTCAACACCAACGCGCGTTCGGCGATGGCGGTCGCCCAATCGGTCGGCGTCATCCTGCTCGCAGCCGCTCACGCGGAGCTCGAGGTCTTCCAATACACACCGACGCAGGTCAAGGCGACGGTCACCGGGACCGGCGACGCCGACAAGGCCCAGGTCAAGTACCTCGTACGTGCCCAGCTGGGCCTGGACCGGGCGCCCGCGTCGGCCGACGTCGCCGACGCGGCAGCGGTCGCTCTGTGCCATCTGTGGCGGACCGGCGGGCCGGCGAGCGACGACGCCGGCGGTTACAGCAGCCGCCTGGCAGCCGCCGTCGCAGCCGCCGGGCCCGGTGCCCAGGTCGTCCAGCCGCGGACGCGGACGACGCAGGGCGAGCGCGAGCGCGCTGGTGCGCCTGGAGGACACCGGTGATCGCGCGACTGCGGGGTCAGCTCGTCGCGGTCGACGTCGACGGCGTGATCGTCGACGTCGGCGGTGTCGGATACCGCGTGCTGGTGCCGGCGGGGGCCTTTCCACAGCGCCTGGGCGACGACATCGTCGTCCACACCCACCTGGCGGTCCGCGAGGACGCGATGACACTGTTCGGCTTCCCGGACGTGACGGCGCTGCGGTTGTTCGAACGGCTCCTGGGCGTCAACGGCATCGGACCGAAGCTGGCGCTGTCGGCGCTTGCGACCCTCGGAGCGACGGGCGTGCGCGACGCGATCCTGGCCGAGGACACCGCGGCGCTGGTCACCGTGCCCGGTCTGGGACGCAAGACCGCGCAGCGGCTGATCCTCGAGCTCGGCGGCAACCTGGCATCCGAGGAGCAGTTCAGTGGCGCGACCGCAGCGGTCCCCGTCGACGACCCACGTGCCGAGGTCCGCATGGCGCTGACCGCGCTCGGTTACGAGGCGTCCGAGATCACCAGAGCACTGGAGGCCATCGGCGACGACGACGGGGCGGACGCCGAGGCGTTGCTGCGCCAGGCGCTGCGCACGCTGGCCGGTGCGTCGTGACCGGGCGCCCCGGCGGCGCCGACGAGCAGGAGGTCCTGGTCGGCGAGGCAATCGCAGGCGACACCGAGCTCGATGCGTCGCTGCGGCCGCGTCGCCTGTCCGACTTCGTGGGCCAGGCTCGCATCAAGGAGCAGCTCGCCCTGGTCCTCGACGGTGCGCGTGCACGCGGGGGTGCGGTCGACCACCTGTTGTTCAGCGGTCCACCCGGCCTGGGCAAGACGAGCCTGGCCGGGATCGTCGCTGCCGAGATGGACGCCGACATGCGCGCCACAAGTGGCCCGGCGCTCGAGCGCGCGGGTGACCTGGCCGCGATCCTGTCGAACGTCCAGCCGGGCGACGTGCTGTTCATCGATGAGATCCACCGGCTGCCGCGGGCGGTCGAGGAGATCCTGTACCCGGCGATGGAGGACTTCTCGCTCGATATCGTCATTGGCAAGGGGCCCGGCGCGCGCGCGATCCGCCTACCGCTGCCGTCGTTCACGCTGGTCGGTGCGACGACGCGCACGGGCCTGATCACCTCGCCGCTGCGTGACCGGTTCGGGTTCTCCGCGCGCCTGGAGTTCTACGACGCGAGCGATCTGGCCGAGATCCTGCTGCGCAGTGCAGGCATCCTCGGTGTCGAGGTCGAGCGGGGGGGCGCGCGCCAGATCGCCTCACGCAGCCGCGGCACACCCCGGATCGCCAACCGCCTGCTCAAGCGGGTCCGGGACTACGCTGAGGTGCGCGCAGGGGGCGTGATCACCGACGACGTTGCGGCGCGCGCGCTCGAACTGTTCGACATCGACGACCGTGGTCTGGACCGGCTCGACCGTCGGGTGCTGGACCAGCTGTGCCGTCACTTCGGAGGCGGACCCGTCGGGCTGTCGACGCTGGCCGTCGCGGTGGGGGAGGAGGCGGACACGATCGAGGACGTCGTCGAGCCCTTCCTGGTGCAGCAGGGCCTGCTCGCGCGGACACCGCGTGGTCGCGTGGCGACGCGCACCGCGTTCGTCCACCTCGACGTACCGGCCCCACACGAGCCCGACGCGGTGTCCCTGTTCGACTGATCAACCCACGCCCCGCGGCGCGGTGTCCGGGGAGCACGTCGTGAGGCCTGACTGCGCTATGGTGGTGACCCCGCCGGCTCCACACTCGGCGGGCCGTTCATGTCCACCATTCGCCGGAACGGCTCCACCGGGTATCGGGGAACCGGGCTCGGCGACATTCGAGCGCACGAGACATTCGAATCGAAGGTGTCATGGATCCCACGTTCGTCCTCGCACAACAGTCCGGTGGTGCACTGGGCGGTCTGCTGCCTCTGCTCATCATCGGTGTGCTGTTCTACTTCCTGTTGATCCGGCCCCAGCAGAAGCGCGCCCGCGCCCAGCGCGAGCTGCACAGCTCGATCAGCGTCGGCGACATGGTCGTCACGATCGGCGGTTTCCATGGCACGGTCCTGTCGGTCGACGAGAACACGGTCCGCCTCGAGCTGAACCCCAGCAACGTCGTGACGCTGTCGAAGCAGGCCATCGCCAAGCGGGCCGTCGAGGCCGATGCCGACGCCGACAACATCAGCGGAGAGTGACCGCGCGTCCGAGGCCGGGCAGCCAACCGGTGGACCGCGAGGTCGGCACCGACCTATTGACGACCGCCGATGGCGTGCCCGTCGGCGGTCGCACCGAGACCGGCGCTGAGCAGGTCGACCCCGAAGGCGGCGCGCAGCGCATCCGCCTGCTGTCACGCGTGCGTGACCACGAGATGATCACGGCCTTCGTCGACGCGGCCGACGAGTTCCTCGACGCGCAGGGCTACACCGAGCACGGCCGCCGGCACGCCGGGTTGGTCGGCCACATCGCGTTCAACGTCCTCACCCACCTGGGCCACGACGAGCGCGTCGCCGAACTGGCCGCGGTCGCCGGCTACCTCCACGACGTCGGCAACGTGGTCACGCGCACCAACCACGGCATCTCCTCCGCGTTCCTGGCGCTGGACCTGCTGCGTGACCTCGGCGTGCCGTACGCTGACATCGCGCAGGTGATGAGCGCCGTGGGCAACCACGAGGAGCACTACGGTGAGTCGGTGTCTGAGATCGGCGCCGCGGTGATCCTCGCCGACAAGTCCGACGTCCATCGCAGCCGAGTGCGCAAGAACGCGTCCATCGAGATGGACATCCACGACCGCGTCAACTACGCGGTGGAGTCCAGCTTCCTCCGCGTCGACCCGGCCGCGCACACGATCACGTTGGAGCTGGCGATCGACACGGAGATCAGCCAGGTGCTCGAGTACTTCGAGATCTTCCTCGAGCGGATGGTGATGTGCCGGCGGGCCGCCCGCACGCTGCGGTGCGACTTCAAGATCACCGTCAACAACGTCCCTGTCCTCTAGAGGAGCGCCATGACCTCAGGTAGCGGCAGCGGTAGGTCACGTGACATGACCTCAGGTAGCGGCAGCGGTAGGTCAGGTGATGCCGGTCACGGAGCGTCAACGGTAGGTCACCGACCATGAGCAGGAGGGGCCTGATCGTCTCGCTGATCGCGTTCCTCCTGGCGGTCGGCGCGATGTGGGGCACGATCATCGCGCTGGGGTGGCAGCCCCAGCTCGGGCTCGACCTGCGCGGTGGCGTGACCATCACGCTGATCCCCGCCGCGAACCAGGGCGAGATCGATCAGGAGAAGCTCGACCAGACCGTCGCGGTCATCCGCCAGCGGGTCGACGCGCTGGGCGTGGCCGAGCCCGACATCGCTCGGCAGGGCCAAACGATCCAGGTCCAGCTACCGGGTGTGGCCGACCAGCAGCGCGCCGAGCAGGTCATCGGTCGTACCGCTGTGCTGCAGTTCCGGCGGGTGCTCGAGGTCATCCCGCCAGGCTCGTCGGGGTATGACGACGCCGGTGGATCGTGTGACGACATCCTCGACGGGCCACCACCGGCCGACGAGGAGGTCGTCCTGTGCGGCCAGGAGCCAGATGTCGCCGACGACGCCGAGCAGGCGGCCCAGGACGTCCCGCTGACCAAGTACCGGCTCGGCCGGGTCGAGGTCGCCGGTGACGACGTCGAGGACGCGACCGCCGAGATCGAGCAGAGCGGGCTCAGCTGGTTCGTCTCGCTCGACTTCTCCCGTGCGGGCGACCAGGCCTTCCAGCAGCTGACCGGCGAGCTGGCCTGCGAGCCGGTGGGATCGCCGACCCGCCAGCTGGCCATCGTGCTCGACGGCCGCGTCGAGTCGGCCCCCGAGGTCAACGCGGACGTTGTGTGCGGTCAGGGCATCAGCGGCGGCGGCATCATCACCGTCGGCGGTGAACAGGAGGCCCGCGACCTCGCTGTCGTCCTGCGGACCGGTGCTCTGCCGCTGGAGCTCGAGTTCGCGCAGTCGCAGTCGATCTCGCCGACGCTCGGCCGTGAATCGCTCATCGCAGGCCTGCAGGGGGGCTTGGTGGGTCTGCTGCTCGTGGCGCTGTACATGATCGTGCTGTACCGCGGCCTGGGGGTCCTGGCCGTGCTCGAGCTCGTGATGTTCGGCGTGATCGTCTACGGGCTGATCATCATCATGAGCAACACGATGGGGTTCACGCTCACGCTGGCGGGGATCGCGGGCATCATCGTGTCCATCGGCATCGCGGCCGACTCGTCGATCATCTACCGCGAGCGCTACCGCGACGAGCGCCGAGCGGGTCGCACGGTGCGCAGCGCCGCGGAGCATGCCTTCCGGAAGGCGTTCCGCACCAACCTGACGGGCAACACCGTGTCGTTCCTGGCCGCGGTCGTGCTGTGGCTCCTGGCCGTTGGGCCGGTGCGTGGCTTCGCGTTCACCCTGGGCCTGTCGACGTTGATCGACGCGCTGCTGTTCGCGACGTTCACCCGCTCGATCTTCGGCCTGGTGGCGAGGTCGCCCAGATTGGCGAACGCTCCGTGGACGGGGTTGCGCACGGTCACGGCCGAGTCCGCGGAGCCTGGCCGCCGCCCGCGGCAGAAGGTGAAGTCGAGATGACCTCATGCAGCGTCAGCGGTAGGTCGCGTGGCGTGACCTCATGCAGCGTCAGCGGTAGGTCGCGGCCATGACAACTGCGACGGCACCGCGCAGCGGCCGCCTCAAGCGGTTCTTCGAGGGCGAGACGCACATCGACTTCGTCGGCCGGTCGCGCCTGTGGCTGCTCATCACGGTGGCGCTGCTGGTGCTGTCTGCACTGGCCATGGCCGTGCGCGGCCTGAACTTCGGCATCGACTTCACCGGTGGCTCGTCGATGATCATCGAGGGCGCGACCGAGACGTTCACCGCCGAGGACGTCCGGGATGTCCTCAGTGAGATCGGGATCGACGAGGCCACGGTTCAACTGACGACCGACGGAACCGGCGTGCTGATCTCGACGACGGCGCTCGACGAGGTCGCAGGAGTCCAGCAGCGCGAGGTGGTCACCGCGCTGGCTGACCTGACCGGCGCCGACCCGCAGCAGATCGAGGTCAGCGCGATCGGACCGCGCTGGGGGCAGCAGATCAGCCGGCAGGCACTGGAGGGCCTCGCGGTGTTCCTGGTGCTTGTCACGATCTACATCTCGATCCGCTTCGAGTGGCGCATGGCGCTCGCCGCGCTGCTGACGCTGCTGCATGACGTGGTGGTGACGATCGGAATCTACGCTCTGGTCGGTTTCCAGGTGACGCCGGCGTCTGTCATCGCGCTGCTGACGATCCTGGGCTACTCGCTGTACGACACGGTGGTCGTGTTCGACAGGGTGACCGAGGACACCCAACGCCTGGGCTCGAGTGCATCGCGCACCTACTCCGAGGTCGCGAACCAGTCACTCAACGGCGTGCTCGTGCGCTCGCTGTCGACGTCGATCACGTCGCTGCTGCCGGTGGGCGCGCTGCTGTTCATCGGCGCGCAGCTCCTGGGTGCCACGACCTTGGAGGACCTGGCGCTGGCGTTGTTCATCGGCATGGCCGTCGGCACCTACTCCTCGCTGGTCGTCGCCACGCCACTGCTGTGCTGGCTCAAGGAGCGCGAGCCCCGTTGGGCCGAGCTGCGCCATCGCCTGGAGACCCGGCGCGGCGGCGCGGCGTGATCGACGCGTCCGCAGCGCGCGCGACCGGTGACGCGGTGCCCGCGCGGTCCTCGTCTGACCGACGCGCCCGTGGGGGAGGCCGCCGATGAGGATCTGGTTCGACGCGTCGATCCTGGCCGAGCACGTCCGCGACGTGCCCAACTTCCCCAACGAAGGCGTGACCTTCAAGGACATCACGCCGCTGCTGGGGAACCCCGCGGCGTTCTCGAGCGCCGTCGATGCCATCGTGGTCAGCTTCGGCCGCGGCTCGATCGACAAGGTCGTGGGCATCGAGGCCCGCGGGTTCATCCTCGCAACGCCCGTCGCGTACCACTTCGGCGCGGGGTTCGTGCCGATGCGCAAGCGGGGCAAGCTGCCGCGCGAGACGTACCAGGAGACCTACGACCTCGAATACGGTACCGAGACGCTCGAGGTCCACGCCGACGCCTTCGACGACGGCGACCGGGTGCTGATCGTCGACGACGTTCTCGCCACCGGGGGCACCGCCGCGGCGGCGTGTGGGCTGGTCACACGCGCCGGCGGGCACGTCGCCGGTCTCGCGTTCCTCATCGAGCTGACCTTCCTCGGTGGCGCCGACCGCATCTCGGGGCACGACTACACGAGCCTGCTCACCTACTGATCTCGTCGTAGGTCGCGTGGTCCGTGACCCGACAAACGGTTGCATCCCGACGCCGCGTCATTGTTCACGCGTCCGACGCCTGGCTATCATGGTCTGCAGATGCGGCATTTGCCCGGCATCGAAGGGATCGTTGGGCGTGGATGACGGTGTGGCGCGGACGACGGGTCGCAACGCGGCCGATGTCGTCGATGCACCGCACGACGCGACCGCGCTGGAGATCACCCAGCCCCTGCCACGCATCGATCCGTCGCAGGCGCCACCCGGGGTCACCGACCCGCGTCGAGAGGCCGCGCAGCTGATCGAGGGCCTGCCGCGGGCGCGACCTTCCGGCGTCAAGGCCGTGCTGTCGCGGCTGCCGTTCGACCTCGGCCTGCAGGTGCCCGACCTGCTGCAGCCGCTGGTCGGCAAGCTCAAGCAGCACTCGCCGAAGGTCGAGGTCCGCGAGGTCGTCCGCGCCTACATCTGCGCCGAGCGTGCCCACGAGGGCCAGAAGCGCAAGTCCGGCGAGCCCTACATCGTCCACCCGGTCGGTGTCGCCGAGACGCTCGCCGAGCTGGGGATGGACACGCCGACCATCGTCGCGGCGCTGCTGCACGACACGGTGGAGGACACCGTCATGAGCTCCGCCGAGCTCGCCGCCGAGTTCGGCGACGAGGTCGCGATGCTCGTCGACGGGGTCACCAAGCTCGACCGGGTGCAGGTCAACTCGTCACTCGAGCGCCAGGCCGAGTCACTGCGCAAGATGCTTGTGGCGATGGCGCGTGACTACAGGGTCCTGCTGATCAAGCTGGCCGACCGGCTCCACAACATGCGCACCCTGCACCACATGCCGCGCCACAAGCAGGAGTACATCGCCGACGAGACCCTGCAGATCTACGCCCCGCTCGCGCACCGCCTGGGCATGCAGAACTTCAAGTGGCAGCTGGAGGACCTCGCCTTCGCCACGCTGCACGCCAAGCGCTACGACGAGCTCAAGGCGATGGTCCGCGAGCGCCAGCCAGAGCGCGACCGCTACCTCGAACGGGTCGTCGGCGATGTCGAGCAGCTCCTGCGCGGCGTGAAGATCAGGGCCGAGGTCAGCGGCCGGCCGAAGCACTACTACTCGATCTACGAGAAGATGGTGCGCCGCGGCAAGGAGTTCTCCGAGATCTTCGACCTCGTGGGCATCCGCGTGATCGTCGACAGCGTCAAGGACTGCTACGGCGCGCTGGGCATGATCCACTCGCGATGGCATCCGGTCCCCGGCCGGTTCAAGGACTACATCGCGATGCCGAAGTTCAACCTGTACCAGTCGCTGCACACGACGGTCATGGGTCCCGGCGGGATGACGCTGGAGGTGCAGATCCGCACCCAGGCCATGCACCGCACCGCCGAGTACGGGGTCGCGGCGCACTGGAAGTACAAGCAGGCGACGCGGTCGGACCACTCCGAGGCCCAGTGGCTCGCGCAGATGATCGACATGCACCAGGCGACCGCGGAGCCCGACGAGTTCCTGTCGAACATGCGACTGGACCTCGACGCCGACGAGGTGTTCGTCTTCACCCCCGACGGAGACATCAAGTCGCTGCCGACGGGCTCGACGCCCGTCGACTTCGCCTACGCGATCCACACGGAGGTTGGGCACCGCACCGTCGGCGCCCGCGTCAACGGTCGGCTCGTGTCGCTCGAGTACGAGCTGCACAACGGCGAGACCGTCGAGATCCTGACGTCCAAGGCGCAGGAGGCGGGGCCGAGCCGGGACTGGCTCGACTTCGTCGGCTCGTCACGCGCCCGGTCCAAGATCCGCCAGTGGTTCTCACGCGAGCGGCGCGTTGACGCGATCGAGAAGGGGCGCGGCGCGCTGAAGGCCGAGCTCGGGCGACAGCGCTCGGGGTGGCGCCGCCTGATGACCGGCTCGGAGATCGCGGCGGTCGCCGAGGACATGAACTACGCCGACCTCGACGCGCTGTACCGTGCGATCGGCGAGGGCCACCTCGCGCCGCAGACGGTGGTCAGCCATCTCATCGGTCGCTTGACCGACGAGGACCAGGGCGAGGAGATCCTGCCGCCGTCGGTCGCCGAACCACCGTTGCGCGGCGTCACCGCGGTCCTCGTCGACGGGCTCGACGACGTGATGGTCTCGCTCGCGCAGTGCTGCAACCCTGTGCCCGGCGACGAGATCCTGGGCTTCATCACCCGCGGGCGCGGTGTCACCGTCCACCGCTCGGACTGCACGAACGCCGAGGACCTGCGACGCCAGACGGACCGGCTGATCGACGTGTCGTGGGACAGCAGCGTCCTGGCGATGTTCCGGGTGACGATGCAGGTCGACGCGCTGGACCGCAAGCATCTGCTGCGCGACATCACGACCGTGCTCGGCGACCTGCACGTCAACATCCTCAGCGCGCAGGTCACGACGCGCCGAGACCGTGTGGCCAAGCTGCGGTTCACCTTCGAGCTGGCGGACATCACCCACCTCGACCACATCCTCGCCCAGGTCATGCGGATCGAGTCGGTGTACGACGCCTTCCGGGTCATCCCGCGCAGGAACGGCAACGGCGTCAGCGCTGACGACGACGCCTGATTCCCCCACCGGTCGGTGGTCCGCGCCTTCGAGGACGGTTGTGGTCCTCCGACGACTCGGCTGCGGCCGCGTCGGTCGCACCATGGTCGTCCGCGCCCTCCAGGTTCGGCTCGTCGCCTGTCTCGGTGGCCTGTGCGACCCGTTCGAGGCGCTCGATCTCGCGCTGTGCGACGATGGCGTCGCGGTGGGCCCGCTCACCGGCGGTGCCGCTGCGCCGCTCATCGAGCTCAGCGAGCCGCTCGACCGGGCCGTACACGAGCAGCGTGTCGCCCGGGCGGGCCCGGTAGGTGCCCTTGGGCGCGCCGTAGTAGTGGTCGCCGCGGACGATGCCGAGCACCAGCAGGCCCTCGTGCGACAGGTCGAGCTCGGCAAGCGTCCGGTCGGCCAGCCAGTCGCCGGCCTCGACCAGCAGCTCCGAGATCCCGTAGTCGCTCGACAGGCGCAGCATGTTGCCGTAGTCGCGGACGTCGACGTCGGTCATGCGCTTGACCAGCCCGGCGAAGACGCGGGCCAGCACGCGATCGAGGGTCGGGATCCGCAGGATCATCCAGAGGATGAACACGCCGACGATGATCTGCAGCCCACGTTCGAGGCCCGAGCCGAACCCCGAGACGTCGAGGAACGAGCCAATCAGAGTAGCGATGATGGCCGCACTGCCCAGGCTTCCGACGCTCATGAGCGTCATGACGATGCGTCGGCGCGCGGGGTGGCTGACCACCGACTCGGACTCGTTGGTCGTGTACCCGGCGCCAGAGAGAGCCGACCGAGCCTGGAACTTTGCGATCGGACGGGGCAGCCCCGTCGCTGTGAGCGCGATCGTGCCGAGCCGGCCGATGAGCAGGGTCACGGCGGCGACGAGCAGCAGAGAGATGACCTGGAACACCGCCACTCCTCTCGGTCGTCATGGTGTGCCGCTTCGATCGTCGGCCGCGCCCGCTGCGACGACGGGTACCGTTCGGTCCGGCCCGTGGGACCCAGCTGTACAGCGCAACCGGTCCAGCGCGTGCATCGTGGGAACTCCACGAAGGAAAGGGTACGCATGTCCCGCCATGTGATCGACCGCCTCGTGCTCGGGATGTGGCAGGCGAACTGCTTCATCGTCGGTGACCGTGAGGCCGGCGCGGCGGTGGTCGTCGATCCGGGCCAGGACGGCGCTGACGACGTCATGGGACATCTGGACGCGCTCGACCTGGAGTGCAAGGCCGTCCTCCTGACGCACGGGCACCTCGACCACCTCTGGTCGGCGCCGGACCTCGCGACCCGCCTTGACGTGCCGGTGCTACTCCACCCCGACGACCGTTGGCTGTGGGACAATCCCGCCGCGGGCTTCGGTGCGCCGCTGGCGGGCCTCGAGGCGCAGTTCGGGCTGCGATGGGAGCCGCCGTCCGAGCGGCTCGAGCCGCTCGCGGACGGGCAGACGCTGCCGCACGCCGGCCTCAGGCTGCAGGTCCGTCACACGCCTGGGCACACGCCGGGATCGTGCGTGTTCATCGCCGACAACGGCGAGCCGATCATGCTGTCGGGCGACCTGCTGTTCGCTGGTTCCGTCGGACGGACGGACCTCCCGCGCGGATCGATGGCCGAGCAGAACGACTCACTGAAGCGCGTGGTGCTGCCGCTGGCCGACGACACCCGCGTCCACCCCGGCCACGGCCCCGACACGACGGTGGGCATCGAGCGCGCCACCAACCCCTTCCTGCGCGCCCTCTAGCCCCGCCACCACCCGAAGACCGACCACCACCCCGAGGTTCGCTGCACCACCTTCGGTCGCGAGGTTCGGGGAGGTGAGCGACGTTCGTGCTGGGTGCGAAGAGTCGCCCACACCTCGAGGTCTGGACGACCACCCCGAAGTTCGCTGCACCACCTTCGGTCGCGAGGTTCGGGGTGGTGAGCGACGTTCGTGGCAGAGCTGGACTGCGCACCCCACCCGACGTCTGTCCACCGCCTCGACAGTCACGGACAACGCTGCATCTCATGCCAGGGCCGCCCCGCTGAGCACCACCCCGAACGTCAGGAGGAGCAGCAGGGCGACGACACCGCGGAAGGCCGCGCGGTCGCGGCCACGCAGCGTTGCCGCGACGATCCACGCGAGTCCGATCGCACCGGAGACCCCGATCAGCGTCGCCGCCGCGCGGGACGTCGCGCCGTACGTGACCAGCGCGACGCCGGTGGCCACGAGGATGGTCGCGAACCAGAGCGCCCGGCGACGGCCGAGCCGGTGCGGGAGTCCCTCGACGCCGGTCGCCCGGTCATGCTCGAGATCGGGGATCGCGTTCGCGAGGTGGGCACCACCGCCGAGCACCGCGCCGGCGGCCATGATCCACCACGCCGGCCAGCGGCCGAGCGGCTCGGTCAGGGTCACGACGGCAGGCAGGAGACCGAACGCCACCATCCACGGCACGATGCTGAACGCGCTCCGTTTCGCCACGACGTTGTAGATCCAGCCGGCGGCGACGCCGGTGAGGTGCACGACCGCGGCCACGACGCCGAGCGCGAACGACGCTGCGACGCAGACGATGAGCGCGCTGAGCGCGGCCCCGAGGACCGTCCGCGGAGCGACCTCGTGCTGCGCGACGGGCTTGTCGAGACGGTGTCCGGCACGGTCCCTGTGCCGGTCGAGCCAGTCGTTGCTCCAGCCGATCGACAGCTGTCCGCTGCCCACAGCCAGCATGACGAGAGCCGACCGGGCACCGAGACCGGCACCGACCGCGAGCGCGGTCGCCGCCAGCGTCACCGCGGCCGACGGCTCGGGATGGGCCGCACGCAGCAGTGGTCCGAGGCGGCGTAGCATGGGTCGCTGCGCCCTCCGTCTAGGCGTATCTCCCCAGTCACCGCCCATGCGGCGCAGCACACACAAGGATCATTCGGTGACCCCCTACGGAGCAATGCGGACCCACGGTGCGGGAACACTGCGGGCGAGCGACGACGGTACCGCAGTCGTGCTCGCCGGCTGGGTGGCCCGCAGGCGCGATCACGGTGGCGTGGCGTTCCTCGACCTGCGTGACCGCACGGGCGTGGTCCAGGTCGTGGCCGACCCGGAGGCCGACGAGGCCCTCCAGTCCGCCCATCACGTCCGCAGTGAGTACGTGGTCGCTGTCCAGGGCACGGTCCGTCTGCGGCCCGAGGGCATGGTCAACGACAGGCTCGACACGGGTGACATCGAGGTCGCAGCTTCGCGACTGGAGGTGCTCGCCGCCGCCGACACGCCGCCGTTCCCCATCGACGACCGCGTCGAGGTCGACGAGCTGATGCGCCTTCGCTACCGGTACCTGGACCTGCGCCGGGCACCACTCGCGCGCGCGCTGTACATGCGCGCGGAGACGACGGCGGTGATCCGTGAGGTGATGCAGGCGCACGGCTTCGTCGACGTCGAGACCCCGCTGCTGACGCGGTCGACGCCCGAAGGCGCCCGCGACTTCCTCGTGCCGTCGCGCATGCGGTCCGGGGAGTTCTACGCGCTGCCCCAGTCGCCTCAGTTGTTCAAGCAGCTGCTGATGGTTGCTGGTGTCGAGCGCTACTACCAGATCGCGCGTTGCTTCCGTGACGAGGACTTCCGGGCCGATCGGCAGCCGGAGTTCACCCAGCTCGACCTCGAGGCCAGCTTCATCGACGAGGAGGACGTCTACGCACTGGTCGAGGAGCTGCTGACGACCATCTGGGCACGGGTGCTCGACGTCAAGCTCGATCCACCGTTCACGAGGATGACCTACGCCGAGGCGATGGCTCGGTTCGGCTCGGACCGGCCGGATCTGCGGATCGGCCTGGAGCTGGTCGACCTGCGCGAGGTCTTCGCCGACACCGAGGTCGGCGTGTTCGCCGGGGCGCTGGGTGCCGGCGGCACGGTGATCGCAGTCCGCCTGCCTGACGCTGGCGCGCTGACGCGCAAGCAGCTCGACGGCTGGGTCGACTTCGCCAGGGCACGGGGTGCGAAGGGGCTGGCGTGGGCCGTCGTCAACGACGACGGCACGCTGCGCAGCCCGCTGGCCAAGCACATGCGCGAGACCGAGACCTCGGCGCTGCTGGACGCCACCGCTGCGGCACCTGGTGACGCCCTGTTCTTCGGCGCCGGGCCCGAGCGGGCGACTCAGGAGCTGATGGGCGCGGTGCGGCGCGCGCTGGCGCGTGACAACGAGCTCATCCCGCCCGATCGCTGGGAGTTCGTCTGGATCACGGAGCCGCCGGTCGTGGAGTGGAACGACACGGAGCAGCGCTGGGACGCCGTCCATCACCCGTTCACCGCGCCGACCGATGCGTCGCTCGACCTGATGGACAGTGAGCCGGGTCGGATGGCTGCGCGTGCCTACGACATCGTGCTCAACGGCATGGAGATCGGCGGCGGCTCGATACGGATCAACAACGCCGAGGTCCAGCAGCGGCTGTTCAGAGTCCTGGGCATCGATGCCGACACGGCGGCGGACCGCTTCGGGTTTCTCCTCGACGCGTTCGCCTACGGCGCACCACCACATGGTGGCATCGCCTTCGGCCTCGACCGGCTGGTGATGCTGCTGGCGGGGGAGGAATCGATCCGGGACGTGATCACGTTCCCCAAGACGCAGACCGGAGCAGACGTGTTGACCGGCGCGCCGTCGACCGTCGACGCCGACCAGTTGCGGTCGCTCGGGCTACGGGTGCGTCCGACGCGCTGAGATCCCGTCGAACGCGCACGTGGAACTTCGCGAGGCCGTGGTTCGGCGAGCTTGATCGCCTCGTTGGCGCTCGAGTCCCAACGGCCCAGGGACGCCTCCGCCGGACAGAAGCACGACGTCGCATGGAACGATGTCTGTCTGACACCAGGTGCGCCATACTGGATCGTTGATGAGTGCAACTCGCGGCATGAGGCCACAGCACGACGACGTGCGCGTGGACCGTCGCGCCGACCTGCCACTGCTGGGTCGGCTGAATGCGCACGGGTTCCGACTGTTGATGGCGGCGGACGCTGCTGTCATCGTCGCTGCGCTCGTGATCCCGATGCTGCTGCGCTGGGTGTTCAACATCCCGACGGGGTGGCGTCCCGTCGGCGAGTACGTCGTCGGCTACACGCTGGTCGTGGCGCTGCACTTCGTCAGCTTCTACTTCAGCGGCCTGTACGAGCGTGAGCAGCGCCTGGGTAGCCGGCCGGTCCTGCCGCGGATCGTCAGCATGGCGATCGGGGGGATGCTCCTGGTCGCGCTCGTCCAGTTGTTCACCCAGAACTACGTCGTGCCCCGCCCGAACCTGCTGCTGGTTCCCGTGCTGGTATCGCTGGGCATGGCTGCCAACAGGCGCATCTCGCGGACGCTCCGCGGTCGCCGTGAAGGGCTTCCGCGTGTGCTGCTGCTCGGTGTGCCCGATGACGTGAACCTGGCCTGTGAGCACATCGACGAGGTCCGCGGCACCGCCCGCATCGTCGGGACGACGACCACCGTCGCGGACCTGCTCACGCTGCAGCAGGAGACCGCCGCGACCGACGTGCTGGTGGTCACCGCCCGGCTGATCGACGACGCGTATCCCGAACCGCTGTCCACCTTCGAGACGCTGGGTGTCAACGTGCTGCGTCGGATCTCCGCGCAGGACACGTTGCTCGGCCTCAGCGGGGTCCGCGAGGTCGCCGGCCTGCCGTTCGTCGTCCTCGGCGGGTCTGCGCTGCCGTCCTCGCGAGCGCGCTTCAAGCGCACGCTCGAGCTGCTCGAGCTGCTCATCCTGCTGCCGGTGTGGGTGGGGGGCATCGCGCTGATCGGCGTCTACGTGCTCGTGACGGCTGGGCGACCGGTGTTCTTCTGGCAGCGCCGGGTCGGGATGAACAGCCGTCTGTTCGACATGGTCAAGTTCCGCACGATGTCCACCGACGCCGAGGCCTCCGGCCTGCCGGTGCTCGCCGCCAATGATGACGCACGCGTTGTCCCGGCCCTGCGGTGGTTGCGGAACACGCGCCTCGACGAGCTGCCGAACCTGTGGAACGTGATGCGGGGGGACATGTCGATCGTCGGGCCCCGGCCTGAACGGCCGGAGTTGACTGCCCAGTTCGAACAAGTCATCCCTGGTTACGACCGCCGTCACGAGATCCCGCCGGGGCTCACGGGCCTGGCACAGGTCCACGGGCGGTACCACACCGATCCCGAGTACAAGCTGGGCTACGACCTGCAGTACCTCGTGAACTGGTCGCCCGTCCTGGACCTGCAGATCCAACTCCGCACGATCTGGGTCATGGTCACCCGCCGCATGTAGCAGCCACCGCAGGTGGTGGCACCGACCGCCAGCCCTGCCAGCCCCGGCGACCAACACCCGTGAGGAGCAGGACGTCGGCATGTCCTACGGCTTCGAGGACCAGGTGACCTGCGCGGCAGGGCGTTGCCGGGCGGCTCGTCGACGGCCGCCGTCAACGGCGGTGAGCGGTCGCTGGGCCTCGTGGTCTATGCGGAGGCTGGCGTTCGGGCGGGTGCCGTCACCGCATCGCTGTGTGCACCGCCTCGTCCGCCCGCGTTCACCGTCGCCGACGCCACGCTGACGTGCCGCGTGCACGCGCGCCGCGGCGATCCGGCGCCGGATCGCGGGATCCACAGATCCGGCCGAATCGCCACTCAGACGCAAAAAAGATCATAAGATAACACCACGTTGCACGAGGAGGCAGTGTGGTGGGACCGCATCCGGACGAACCGATCTATGGCACGTCCTGGCGCCGCCACGGCGAACGGCGACAGCGCGCTGCGCGGATCGCACGGACGCTTCGGCCCGCCGCGCATGCGCTCGGCGGTCTGGTCAGCACCGAGCTGATCGTTCCCTATGCGGGCCGCTGGTACCGACCCGACGTGGGCGTGGTCGTCGACGCCGATCCGCCACTTGACGGCGTGCTCGAGGTCGCGCCGGCCCTGGTCGTGTGCCTCGGCGGCCCGCTGCGCGGCGCGGACTGGCTGCGGGCCGGCGCGGGGGCGGTGTGGGACTGCGACGACGACGGCGTCGCGTTGCTGACACGACGCGCCGTGCGACGCATGGCACGCGGCCAGTGGCTGACGCATCCCGACGAGCCGGCGCTGCGCCTCGCGGCCGACGATCTGACGGCCGGACCGCTGGCCGATGCGCGGATTGGCGCCTGACCGGTTAGGCTGCGGTCTCGCCACCCACGCCGTGACCGCGGTCGTCGTCGTGTCACGCCACAAAGGACAGATCCGTGCGCAGCTCGTTCATGATCGGCCTGATCGTCGTCGTCATAGCGGCGGCGTTCGTGGGACTCGGACTCGCCTACGGTGCGAGCTTCTTCGGCGTGGCCGCGATCGTGGCCGCGGTCGGGTTCGGTGCCGCGATGGTCGGCGTGCTCGCGCTGCTCGTGAACCTCGTGACGACCGTCCAGCAGCTGACCACGACGGTCAAGCAGATCACCGACGAGACCATTCCGCTGCTCGGTGGCATCAACGAGACGGTGGCCGGCGTGAACACGGAGCTGGCGCGGATCGATACCATCGTTGCCAGCGTGCAGCAGATCTCCTACCGGGCCGAGGGCGTCGCCGGCGTGCTGCAGGCGGCGGTGGCGAACCCGCTGATCAAGGGCATCGCGTTCGTGACCGGCACCCGTGCGGCGGCAAAGGCGGCACGCAAGGCGACGTGACGGCGTCACCGACAGCCACCGGAGCACGATCGCAGCACCCACGCAAGGATCCACCATGTTCTCTCGGATGTTCTTCGCCGTCGTCGGCCTTGGCGCCGGCGTGGCCGTCGGCATGTGGGCGATCCGCAAGGTCGAGCGGGCCGGGCAGCGGCTGACGCCCGACGCGCTGGTGTCGCGTGCCGGTGAGCGTGCGAGTGGCTTCGGTGCTCGCCTGGCGGAGGCCATCGACGTCGGCCGTCGGGCAGCGGAACAGCGCGAGGCGGAGCTGCGGACGCAGTACACGAACGGACGGGGAGGAGGCGACGATGCGGTCAGATGAGATCCGTCGGACGTTCCTCGACTTCTTCGCCGAGCGCGGCCACCGGATCTGGCCATCGGCGTCGTTGATCCCCAGCGACCCGACGTTGCTTCTCACAGTCGCGGGCATGGTGCCATTCAAGCCCTACTTCCTGGGTGAGGCGACCCCTGACAACCCGCGCGCGGTCAGTGTCCAGAAGGTGGTGCGCACGAACGACATCGAGAACGTCGGGCACACCACGCGGCATCTGACCTTCTTCGAGATGCTGGGCAACTTCAGCTTCGGGGACTACTTCAAGGCCGAGATCATCCCGTGGGCGTACCAGCTGTCGACCGAGGGCTTCGGATTCGATCCCGAGCGCCTCTGGGCGACCGTCTACGACGAGGACGCTGAGGCCTTCGATCTCTGGGCGTCGCTGACCGACATCCCCCCCGAGCGCATCCAGCGGCGCGGCCGGGATGACAACTACTGGGACATGGGCGTCGCCGGCCCCTGCGGTCCGTGCAGCGAGATCTTCTTCGACCGCGGTCCCGAGCACGGTCCCGACGGTGGTCCAGTGGTCGACGAGACGAGGTTCCTCGAGTTCTGGAACCTGGTGTTCATGCAGTTCGAACAGGACGACGACGGCAACATCGTCGGCGAACTGCCTCGCAAGAACGTCGACACCGGCGTCGGGTTCGAGCGCCTGGCGATGCTGCTGCAGGGCGTGGCGAACGTGTTCGAGACGGATGTGATCCGCCCGATGCTGGAGCGTGCGTCGCAGCTGACCGGCGTGGGATACGGCACGGCGGAGAAGTCAAACATCAGCCTGCGGGTGATCGCAGACCACGCGCGCAGCTCGTCGTTCCTGATCGCCGACGGCGTCCTGCCGTCCAACGAGGCCCGTGGCTACATCCTGCGTCGCCTGCTGCGCCGCGCCGTTCGCCACCTGCGCCTGCTCGGCTCGGACAAGCCGATGCTGCCCGACATGGTGGTCTCGGTCATCGACACGCTCGGCGCGGCGTGGCCCGAGCTGGTCACCCAGCGCGAGCTGATCACGCGGGTCGCGGCGGCGGAGGAGGACAGCTTCGGACGGACGCTGCGCACCGGGATGGGCATGCTGTCGACCGCGATCGACGAGACGAAGCAGCGGGGTGAGCAGAAGCTGTCCGGGTCGACCGCCTTCAAGCTGCACGACACCTACGGCTTTCCGGTCGAGCTGACGCTGGAGATCGCCGCCGAGGAGGGCCTCGACCTCGACAGTGATGTGTTCGCGGCCGAGATGGAGGCGCAGCGTGAGCGTGCCAGGAGGGCGGCGCGGCGCGAGGACGGCGAGGGCCCGGACACCGACGCGTACCGGAGGGTGGCCCAGCAGAGCGCGGTCGACTTCGTCGGCTACGACCGCAGCGAGGCTGACGCGCCTGTCGCGGCACTGCTCGACCGCGCCGGCACCATCGAGCGCGCGCAGGAGGGCGACGAGGTCGAGGTGGTCCTGCCGGTCACGCCGTTCTACGCGGAGGGAGGCGGCCAGCTCGGCGATCACGGCGTCATCGAGACACCGACCGGGCGCCTGCAGGTCGTCGACACCGTCGAGCCGCTCGATGGGCTGATCGTGCATCGCGCGCGGGTCGACGCGGGCGAGGTGGCCGTCGGACAGGACGCGCACGCGCGCATCGACCGTGAGCGCCGAGCGGCGATCACGCGGGGCCACACAGCGACGCACATCCTGCACGCCACGCTCAAGGACGAGCTCGGCGAGCACGCGGCGCAAGCGGGGTCGGCCATCGACGCCGGCCGGTTCCGCTTCGACTTCCCCCACTTCTCCGCCGTCTCGGCCGACCAGCTGCAGCAGGTCGAGGCACGGGTCAACCGGCGCATCGCGCAGAGCCCGGACATCACCACCGAGATCATGAGCCACGCCGACGCGCGCCGCATCGGCGCGACCGCGCTGTTCGGCGAGAAGTACGGCGAGATCGTGCGGGTCGTGCGCATCGGTGACTTCTCGGCGGAGCTGTGCGGTGGCACCCACGTGCACCGCACCCCCGACATCGGGGTCTTCTCGATCCTGTCGGAGGGATCGATCGCCGCCAACCTGCGCCGCATCGAGGCCCTGACGGGCGCCGAGGCGCTCGCGCACCTGTCGCGAGAGCGCCTGGTCGCTGAGCAGGTCGCCCAGATGCTCAAGGTGTCCCCGGACGAGGTCGTCGAACGGGTCGCTGGGCTCATCGACCGCTTGCGAGCAGCAGAGAAGGAGCTTGTGCGCGTACGCCAGCAGGCGCTGCTGGCGGCCGCCGGCAGCCTCACCGAGGGCGCAGAGCGCGTCAACAGCGCCCAGGTGCTGGCGGCGGCGGTGCAGGGCGCGGACCGCGACGGCCTCAAGACGCTGGCGCTCGACCTGCGCCAGCGGCTCGGGGAATCGGTCGTCGTGCTCGGCGACGTCACCGAGGACGGCAAGGCGCAGCTGGTGGCCGCGGTGTCGGCGGGCCTGGTCGCGCGTGGCATCGAGGCCCGCGAGGTCCTACAGCCCGGTGCCCGCGTGGTCGGCGGCGGTGCCGGTGGACGCGGGGAGGTCGCGCAGGCGGGCGGTCGTGAGGGCGGTGCGCTGGCCGAGGCGCTGGACGTGTGCCGGCGGACGGCGCGCGAGCTGGTCGGGAGCCTGTCATAGATGCGGGCGCTCGGCGTCGACCTGGGCACGGTGCGGATCGGCCTCGCGCTGACCGACCCGTCGCGGTCGATCGCCAGCCCCTACGACACGCTGCCCGCGGGTGACGTCGCAGCCGACGACTGGCCCCGGCGGATCGCGGCGACGATCGCGGGCGTGGCCGCCGAGGTCGGTGCGGACGCGATCGTGATCGGCCTGCCGCGGGCGATGTCGGGCAAGGACACGGCAGGCGCGGCCGGCGCGCGTCGTGTCGCGGACGCACTGCGCACCGCGACCGATGCGTCGGTGCACCTGTGGGATGAGCGCCTGAGCTCGGTCGAGGCCGAGCGCATGCTGATCGGCGCCGGACGGCGTCGCCAGCAGCGCAGGACGGCGCGGGACCGCGTCGCCGCCGCGATCATCCTGCAGTCGTGGTTGCAGGCGAACGCACCCGCATGACGCGCCGCAGCGGAGCTAGGACGTCAATGGCCCTGTCAACCGGCTCGAAGGTCTTCGGACTCCTCACGTTGTCGATCATGGGCGGCCTGGTCTACTCGCTGCTGCAGTTCGGCTCCGGCGATGGGGACGACGGAACCGGTGACGTGGTCAGCGTCGAGATCCCCGAGGGCGTCGCGGCCGCCGAGGTGGGCGACATCCTGGTCGACGCGGGTGTCGTGGACAACGCGTTGAGCTTCCAGGTGAAGGTGCGCACGGATCCGCGTGCGGAGCAGATCCAGCCGGGCACCTACGAGCTGCACACGGGCATGGACAACGACGCGATCCTCGACGCGCTGACTGACGAGGGCGAGGTCGTCGAGACGTCCACGGTCACCATCCCCGAGGGCCTGACGGTCCAACAGACGCTGAAGCGCATCGCCGACGCAAGCCCCTACCGGGTCAAGCAGCTGCGGCGCGCCCTGGCCGGCGTGGCCCTGCCCGCATGGGTGCCGAATGATCTACCGAAGGACGCCGAGCCGTTCGAGGGCCTGCTCGCACCCGACACGTACGAGTTCCGCGTCGACCTCAACCCGCAGGAGCTCCTCAACCGGCTCGTGGTCGAGACGGACGACCGGATGCGCAGCCTCGACATCCGTCAGCGGCGCTTCTACCGGACGCTGATCATCGGATCGCTCATCGAGCGGGAGGTCCGGGTCCCCAAGGAGCGGGTGACCGTCAGCTCGGTGATCCAGAACCGACTCGACGCCGATCGGGCGCTGCAGATCGACGCGACCGTGCAGTACGCGCGCGGTGAAGCCGGCACGCGCGTGCTGACCCGCGACACCGACGTCAGGTCGCCGTGGAACACCTACGAGAACGTCGGGCTGCCGCCGACGCCGATCGCCGCGCCCGGCATGGCGGCGCTCGATGCGGCCGCGAACCCGGCCGACACGGACTTCACGTTCTACGTCGTCTGTGACTTCGACACGGGGGCGCACGCCTTCACCGACAACTTCGACGACCACCGGCGCAACGCGGCGCGGTACCGGCGGCTCCGTGCGGCCCAGAAGGGGTCCTACTGCGCCGACGCCGCGTGACCACCGAAAGCCCGGGGGAGGGTGGTCGGACATGACCACACGATGACCACGGCCGCGACGGCGCTGGTGTGCCTGCTCGGGGATCCGGTGGCGCACAGCAAGTCCCCACAGCTGCACACCGCGGCGTTCGCGGCGTGCGGGATCGACGCGGTCTACGTGGCCTGTGCGGTGCGTGACGCGCGCGCCGCCGTCGACGGCCTCGACGTGCTCGGCGCACTCGGTGCGAACATCACCGTGCCCCACAAGCGTGCGGTGTGGGAGCACGTACGTCGGCGCACGTCCGAGGCGGAGCGCATCGGTGCAGCCAACACGCTGTTCCGCGACGAGGGGCGCTGGTTCGCCGACAACACCGACGCTGCCGGTGTGCACCGCGTCCTCGTCGACGACGTCGAGCTCGAGCCCGGCGCCGGCGTCGTGCTGTTCGGTGCGGGCGGGGCGGCGCGGGCGGTCGCCGTGGCGCTCGGGCGGCTCGGTGCCAGGGTGCGGGTGGAGGCGCGCAGGGCGGCGCCAGCCGCCGACGTGCAGCGCGTCGCGTCGGATGCCGGCGCCGGTGAGCTGCCTGCCCGCGCCACGCCGCAGCTGATCGTCAACGCCACGCCGCTGGGCATGCACGGTGAGCGTCTGCCGCAGCGGTACCACGAGCTGCACGACGGCCAGGCGGCCCTCGACCTGGTCTACGGGCCGTCGCAGACCCAGTTCGTCGCGGACGCACGGGCACGTGGACTCCCGGCGTGGGACGGGCTCGGGATGCTGGTCGCCCAGGCGGGTGCCGCGTTCGAGCGCTGGACTGGCCGGCCCGCTCCGCTGTCGGCGATGCGGGACGCGGCGGTCCGACCCTAGCCGGCCCACGCACCGGCCACCGACCAACTTGAGGGTGAGGTCCAGCTCGAGGCCTGCCCGCCACGCTGAAGGCGGCGCAGCGGGCGGCGGACGCCTCGGCTTCACCCGTGCTGTCAGGATCACCACCGTGACGATGGGGGAGGAGGGCGAGGAGGCGTCCGACCTTCGAGGTCTTCGACGCCCGCGATCCGTGCGAGCCAGCTGGTTGCGGAGGACAACAGTGGTGGGTGCGCCACCACTCGGCACGACACCGTCGCCGGAAAGGTCACGGTGCTCGACATCGCCGCAGCTGTGCCACGATGCGCTTCGAGGACAAACGGTTCATCCTGTGCGAGGTGAAGAGATCCAGAAGTAGGCGGCCTTCGATGAGGCGCCGGCCCTGTGCAGGGGGATGGCGACCGTGCACGGATCGACGACGGGCGCGACCAACCTGCTGGTCGCCCGCCAACCGATCCTGGATCGTGACGCGCGGGTCGTCGCCTACGAGCTGCTCGCGCGGCGGACGCCGCGCGAGCAGACCTGGCAGGGCGGCACGGAGGACTCGCGCACGACGTCGCGCGTCATCCGCCAGGCGTTCCTCGAGATGGTCGTGTGGAGCCTGACCGAGGGCCTGCCCGCGTACATCAACTTCACCCGCGACCAGCTGCTCGACGGCGTGGCCGAGACGCTGCCGCCCGAGCTGGCCGTCATTGAGATCCTCGAGACGATCGCTCCCGACGCCGAGGTCGCCTCGGCGTGCCGGCGGCTGCGCGCCGCCGGCTACCGCGTCGCACTCGACGACGTCGTGGTCGACGATCCGAGGATGGTGCTGCTCGACGCCGTCGACGTGGTGAAGCTCGACGTCGCGGCCACGACCATCGACGAGCGGCTTGCACTGATCGAACGGTGCCGCGCCGCGGGAGTGGCCACGCTGGCCGAGAAGGTCGAGACGCCCGAGCAGCATGACGAGGCCGCGCGCCTGGGCTGCGAGACCTGGGCGGTCACACTGCTGGTCGTGCTGTGGCTGGGCGCGCGGCACCCGCACCCGCTGCGTGACACGGCATTGAGCCGGGCACGGTTCTGTGAGCAGCTCACCGCGAGGTTCGCCGCCGGGACGCGCGTGCGGCCGGAGGACGGCTACATCGTGGGGTTGTGCTCGCTGCTGGACGCGATGGTGGGCGAGCCGCTCGCTGCTGTGCTCGAGCGCATTCAGCTGCCGGCCCTGCTCGCCGAGGCGTGCCTGCACGGCTCCGGCGAGCTGCGCGACGTGCTCGCGCTGGTGCGCGCCTACGAGCACGGCGAGTGGCAGGCCGTCCAGCACCATGCCGCGGCGCTCGATGCCCCGGCCGAGCAGCTCGCGCCCCTCTACGTCGACTGCCTCGCGTGGGTGCGTGACCTGCTGCGTGGCGTCGGCGCGTCCGACACGCCGGTGTAGCCGGCAGGCTGCTACCGTGCTGGAGCCATGAGCTTGCGTTACCTCACCGCCGGCGAGTCCCATGGACCCGCCCTCGTCGGCATCCTCGAGGGGATGCCCGCCGGCGTGCCGGTGGACCGCAAGAGGATCGCGCAGCAGCTGGCCCGGCGGCGGACGGGCCATGGACGGTCGCCGCGCATGAGCTTCGAGACCGACACCTTCGAGATCCTCGGTGGCGTCCGGCACGGCCTGACGCTGGGCTCGCCGGTCGCGCTGGTGATCCGCAACACCGAGTGGCCGAAGTGGCGGGACGCGATGGCGGTCGACGCGCCCGACGACCCCGACGCAGTCGCGGCGACCGGACGCGGGACCCCGCTCACCCGGCCGCGGCCCGGCCACGCCGACCTGGTCGGCATGCAGAAGTACCACTTCGACGATGCCCGCAACGTGCTGGAGCGCGCCAGCGCACGGGAGACGGCGATGCGGGTCGGGCTGGCCGCCGTCACGCGCGGCCTGCTCGACGCGCTCGGCATCGACATCGTGTCCCACGTCGTGCGGATCGGTGGCGCCGCCGTCGACGCCGACCTCGCCCCGGCTGAGCCGAGGGATCAGCAGCGCATCGACGCCGACCCCGTCCGATGTGCCGACGCGGATGCCTCGAAACGGATGCAGGCCGCGATCGACGAGGCGAAGGCGCAGCGTGACACGCTCGGCGGCGTCATCGAGGTGCTCGTCTACGGGGTGCCGCCCGGCCTCGGCAGCCACGTTCACTGGGACCGCAAGCTTGACACCCGCCTGGCGGCGGCGTTGATGAGCGTGCAGGCCATGAAGGCGGTCGAGATCGGCGACGGCCTGCGCCTGGGTCGCGTGCCCGGGTCGCAGGCGCACGACGAGATCGCGCCCAGCGCCGGCGACGACGTCGTGACCTCGGGTGGCGCCGGCGGTTGGTCGGGTCGTGCCGTTCGGCGGCTGACCGACCGCGCTGGCGGCATCGAGGGCGGCATGTCGACGGGCGCCGTGCTGCGGATGCGTGCCACGATGAAGCCGATCTCCAGCCTCACCCAGCCGCTGCGCACGGTCGACACCACGACCGGCGAGGCCGCCGTGGCGATCACCCAGCGTTCCGACGTCTGTGCTGTCCCGCGGGCCGGCGTCGTGGCTGAGGCGGTCGTCGCCCACGAGGTGGCCCGCGCGCTGCTCGAGAAGACCGGAGGCGACTCGCTCGGCGAGGTGCGCGACAACCTCGAGCGGTACCTCGCGCGGCTGCCGGTCACGTCCGTGCCGTGACCGGCGGGGTCGTCACCCTGATCGGGCTGATGGGCGCCGGCAAGACAAGGGTCGGGCGCACCGCCGCCGCGGCGGTGGGCCGCGCCTTCGTCGACACCGACCGCCTCGTCGAACGCACCGCCGGCAGGACGATCACGGACATCTTCGCCAGCGAGGGCGAGCTCGGCTTCCGCCGCCGCGAGCGCGCGGCCGTCGAGGCGGCGACCGCGACGCCGGGCGCGCTGGTGTCAGTCGGCGGGGGAGCCGTGCTCGACGAGCGCAACGTCGCCCGCATGCGTGCCGCCGGCCAGGTGGTCTGGCTCTACGCCGAGCCGGAGACACTTGCGCAGCGCCTGCGCAGGTCGGTGCTGCGTGGGGATCGACCGCTGCTGGTCGACGCCGACCCTGTCGCGGTCCTGCGTGGCCTGCTCGAGGAGCGTCGCGCCGCCTACGACGCGGCTGCGACGACCGTGCTGTGCACAGACGGGCTCGCGGTCGAGGAGTCGACGCGGTTGCTCACCGACTGGCTGCGGGAGCACGCATGAGCGGCCTCGGGTCGGGTGCAGTCCCGGTGGCATCCGGACGGTGGTGCGCCCGATGAGCGGTGAGCGGATCCGCGTTGACGTGGCCGAGCCCTACGATGTGGTCGTCGGCCGCGGCCTGCTCGCGCACGCGCAGTCGTGGCTGCCCGACACCGGTGCGCGGCGGGCCGCGTTGGTCACGACGGCGCCCGTCGAGGCGCGCCACGCGGCCCCCGTCGCGACCGGCCTGCAGGCGGCCGGCCTCGACGTGCGCACCATTTGCGTCCCCGACGGTGAGCCGGCGAAGTCCCTGGACGTGCTCGGCGGGCTCTACGATTGGCTCGCGTCTCTGCCGTTGGCGCGAGGCGACGTGGTGGTCGCGGTGGGTGGCGGCGTCGTCACCGACCTCGGCGGGTTCCTCGCGGCGACCTGGCACCGCGGCGTCGACGTCATCCAGGTGCCCACCACGCTGCTCGCACAGGTCGACGCGGCGATCGGCGGCAAGACCGCCATCAACCTGGCCGCCGGAAAGAACCTGGTCGGTGCGTTCCACCAGCCGCTGGTGGTCGTGGCGGACATCGCGGCGCTCGACACGCTGCCGGTGCGCGAACTGCGCGCGGGACTGGCCGAGGTCATCAAGTGCGGTTTCATCCGCGACCCGGCGATCCTGGACGTGATCGAGACGGATCCCGCGACCGCCCTGGATCCGGCCGGCGACCTGCTGGTGGACCTCGTGCGCCGCGCCATCACCGTCAAGGCCGAGCTCGTGGCCGCCGACACCCACGAGCGCGGCGAGCGAGCACTGCTCAACTACGGCCACACGTTCGGCCACGCCCTCGAGACCCTGACCGGCTACGCGCGCTACCGCCACGGCGAGGCCGTCGGCATCGGCATGCGGTACGCGGCCCGGGTCGCCGAGCTCGCCGGCGTCGGCGAGGACGGGCTCGAGGAGCGGACCGTCGGCCTGCTCGAGTGCTCGGGCCTGCCGACGACGTGTTCGCCGCTGGACACGGACGCGGTCTTCACAACAATGGCGCGCGACAAGAAGGTCCGCGACGGGCTGCACCTGGTGCTGTGCGAGCGTGCCGGCAGCGCCAGCGTCGTAGCAGCGCCCGACCGTGCAGTCCTCGAACGGGCCCTCGCCGCCGTCTGGGACGCCTGAAGCCGGTGGGCGCTCGACGTCGCGGCGTCGCAGCAGGTGTCGAGCACGGCGGCCGTGTCGAGGCTGGTCGACAGCGCACTGATCAGGCGGGTCAGCGTGCGTGCCCCGTCGCGCTGGTGGGTGGCGCCGTGGTACAGCACGGCGTTGGCCAGGGCGAGCTGCGCCTGGCGTGCCAGCACGATCGTCTGCGCCATCTGCGGCGACAGGGCACCGCCGGTCCGGGCCGGGCCAGCGTCAGGAAGCCGGACACGTTTCCACGCTGGCCGTGCAGTTGGGTCACGATCCCGGGGGCGATCGCCCTGTCGGCTGCGCACCACCGGTCCAGCGGCACCGGTCTCACCCGGTGCGGTACCGTCCCCGTCGACCGCCACCCGGTGCACCCGGAGCCGTCGACGAGCTCGACGGTGGCGGTCGCGCAGTCCGTGACGGCCGGTCAGGCCTCTGGCCACGCGCCGCGCGCCGGGCCCGGATCGAGCTCCTGCGTGTCGTGTCCGCGCCGCCGAGCTCCATGACCTGGCCCATCCCCGCCGCGCGCTCGAGCCGCCGGTCGACGAGGTCGGCCTGCTCGGCGGCCACCCGGGGGGACCGTGGGCGGCGATCAGCAAGGGCGTGCCGTCGCCCGTGAACAGCGCGACCTCATCGGCGTCGGCGACGGTGACGACCTGACGGATGATGTCGTGCAGCAGCGTAGGTGTGACCTGCTCGACGAGCAGGTCCAGCAGGCGCCACAGCTGCGCGCCGCCCTGCCTCAGCGCGTCGGTGTCGCGTCGGGTCGTAGGATGCGCAGCGATGTCGGGTCCGGCCGACGAAGGATCGTGCTCGTCGCATACCGCTGCGGTGCGACGCACTTGGCGCCCCCCGCTCGACTCATGCGTCGTCCCCGTGGTCGGTGGCCACCGGCATGACGCGCCGATCCCGCGATACGTCAGCGTCAGGAGCTAGCGTGCGGATCCTGCTCGTGAACGGCCCGAACCTCTCTCAGCTTGGTCACCGGGCCCCCGATGTGTACGGCACGTCCACGATCGCCGACATCGTCGCGACCGTCAAGCAGATCCACCACGACGTCGACGTGTTCACATCCGAGTACGAAGGCGCGCTCATCGAGCGGCTGCACCGGGCGCGGACGGACGGCACCGACGCCGTCGTCATCAACCCGGGCGCGCTCACCCACTACAGCTACGCGTTGCGCGACGCGATCGACCTGGTGGGCCTGCCGACGGTCGAGGTGCACCTGTCCCAGACAGCGGCGCGGGAGCCATTCCGCCACCACAGCGTGGTCAGCGCCGTGGTCGACGTGACGATCACCGGCGCCGGCCCGTACGGCTACGAGCTGGCCATCCTTGCCGCCCGCCGGCTGGTCGAGTCCCGTGCCGACGGGCGCTGACGCTACACTCGCGCCATCGCCGGACGGGGGCCCGCCGGTCCACGCGTGCGCGGTGGCACGCTCCCGAGGCCAGGACCACCGGCCCGGCGCCCACGGCGCGCGATCCACGACCTGAGGTAGTTGCCATGGTGTCCACCAACAGCTTGAAGAACGGCATGACGTTGAACCTCGACGGCGAGCTGTGGCGCGTCGAGTACTTCCAGCACGTCAAGCCGGGCAAGGGCGGCGCCTTCGTCCGGACGACCCTGAAGGGGGTGCGCAGCGGCAAGACCGTCGACCGGACCTTCCGTGCCGGCGAAGACGTCGAGCAGGCCATCCTCACCCGACGGCAGCTGCAGTACCTGTACCGCGAGGGCCAGCAGCTCGTGTTCATGGACACTGGGCACTTCGAGCAGACCTACGTCAGCGAGGAGGCCATCGGTGACGCGGCGCTGTGGTTCGTCGAGGGCGACACGATCGAGCTGGTGTTCCACGACTCCGAGGTGGTCGGCGTGAACCTGCCGGCCAGCGTCGACCTGACCGTCACCGAGACCGAGCCCGGCATCCAGGGCGACCGCGTGTCGGGCGCCACCAAGCCCGCCACGCTCGAGACTGGCGCGGTCGTCCAGGTGCCGCTGTTCATCAACCCCGGCGAGCGGATCCGGGTGGACACGCGCACCAGGGCCTACAGTTCGCGGGCGTAGGAACCGACGTGATGCGCGCCCCTCCGGCGTGAGCGGCAGGCACACCTCATGAGCGGATCCCGGCACACCGACAGGCAGCGCGCGGTCGCGTTGCTGTACGAGGCGGACCTGCGAGGTGACGATCCCGCCGAGGTCCTCGCACGGTCCGGAGAGACCGATGACCCGCCCGCGCCGTTCACCCTCGCGCTCGTCACCGGGGTCGCAGGCGCCCGGGCCGAGCTGGACCGCCTCATCCAGGCCTACGCCCGCGGCTGGACCATCGAGCGCATGCCGATCGTCGACCGCAACCTCCTGCGGGTCGGGCTGTGGGAGCTCATCGGCTCGGACGTCCCCGTCGCCGTGGTGATCGACGAGGCCGTGGAGCTGGCCAACGAGCTGTCCACGCCCGACTCCGGCCGCTTCATCAACGGCGTGCTGGCGCAGGTCGCCCGCAGCGAGGACCGGGTGACCGCCATGCGCGGCGGGACCACTGACGTGCGTTCCCGCTGAACCGGCCGCGCGGCCGCATCCGCTGGACACATCTCGTGAGACGCGCGGTCGCCGGTCGCGACCTGATGCATCGTCGGACACGCTCACAGGTGGGTCGAGCATACGCATGGCATGAGTACACGTCTGCAGGTCGTGCTCGACGACGAGGAGCTCGAGGACATCCGACGAGTGGCGCGGCGCCACGGCATGACCGTCTCGGAGTGGGTCCGCCAGACCCTGCGCCGAGCATGCCGCCAGACGGCGTCGGGATCCGTCGATCGCAAGCTCGCGGCCGTCCGCGCCGCTGCTGCGCATGAGTTCCCGACATCCGAGCCGCGCCGTGTGGGTTCGTTGTGACCGGAGGAGGCGCCTGCTACCTTCAAGCCGACGCCCTTTAAGCCTGGTCCCGCGAGGCCAGAAAGGTCGAGATCGATGACGGCTGCGCGTGCATCCGGTGCCGTGACCCCCGACCCCCTGTCGCGTGAGGTCCTCGATGCGGAGGCGATCCGTCGGGCGGTGCGGCGCATGGCGCACCAGATCCTCGAGCACCACTCGGGCGCGGATGCTCTCGTGGTCATGGGCGTCCACACGCGCGGTGCGCCGCTCGCACGGCGCCTCGTGACCGACATCGAGGAGATCGAGCAGGTCCGCGTGCCGGTGGGTGCGCTCGACGTGTCGCTGTACCGCGACGACTATGCGCGCATCGGCCCCCGGCCCCTGGAACGCACGCACTTCCCCGTCGACACCGCCGGGCGCACCGTGATCCTGGTGGACGACGTCCTGTACACGGGACGGACCGTACGCGCCGCGATGGAGGCGGTCATCGACCAGGGCCGGCCGGACGCGATCGAGCTGGCGGTGCTGGTCGACCGTGGGCACAGGGAGCTGCCGATCCGCGCGGACTACGTGGGCAAGAACCTGCCGACGGCCGCCGACGAGGTCGTACGCGTGCGGCTGCGGGAGCACGACGACGTCGACGCCGTGTCCATCGAGCACAGGACGGCGCAGCAGTGACAACACCCGACGCGATCGTCCTCGACCCGCCCGACACCCACAGGCGTGGGCTGACCCACCTGCTGGACATGGCGGCGCTCGACGCCGACACGATCACCGCCGTCCTCGACACCGCCCGCGCGTTCGAGCAGCTCGCGACCCGTCCGATCAAGAAGGTGCCGACCCTGCGTGGTCGGACCGTGTGCAACCTGTTCTACGAGGACTCCACCCGCACGCGGGTCAGCTTCGAGATCGCCGCGAAGCGCCTGTCGGCCGACGTGCTGAACTTCTCGGCGAAGGGCTCGAGCGTGTCGAAGGGGGAATCGCTGAAGGACACGGCGCTGACCCTGCAGGCGATGGGCGTCGACGCGATCGTCATCCGCCACCACGCTTCCGGTGCCCCGTGGCAGCTGATGCGCTGGGTCGACGGGCATGTGTTGAACGCGGGTGACGGTCGCCACCAGCACCCGACCCAGGCGCTTCTCGACCTGTTCACGATCCGTGAGCGCTTCGGCACGCTGAGCGGCCTGCACGTCGCGGTCGTCGGCGACGTGCTGCACTCTCGTGTGGCGCGCAGCCTCGTGCAGGGGCTGCGCACGATGGGTGCCGGCGTCACACTCATCGGTCCGCCCACCCTGCTGCCGATGGCGGCTGGGGACTGGGGCGTCGACATCGCGCACGATCCCGACCCGGTGCTGGGCAAGGCCGACGTGGTCTACCTGCTGCGGGTCCAGCGCGAGCGGATGGAGGAGCAGTTCATCCCCTCGATCCGCGAGTACGCACGCCTGTGGGGCGTCGATCGCCGGCGACTCGGCCAGCTGGCCGACCAGGCCGTGATCATGCACCCTGGCCCGATGAACCGCGGGATCGAGTTGACGGCCGACGCGGCCGATGCGCCGAACTCGCTGATCACGCAGCAGGTGGCCAACGGCGTCGCCGTGCGCATGAGCTGCCTGTACCTGATGCTCGGGGGCGACCATCCGACCCAAGGCGGTTGAGCGGACATGACCTCAGGCAGCGTCGGCGGTAGGTCGCGTTGTGTGACCTCAGGCAGCGTCGGCGGTAGGTCGCGTTGTGTGACCTCAGGCAGCGTCAGCGGTAGGTC
>DATHVN010000175.1 GCA_035461305.1 Euzebyales bacterium
CGATGCACACCGTCATGATCAACCCGAATCCGACCTCGTGGACGCGGTGGATGATCTCGGCACCGGACAGGAACCACCCGCCGAGCAGCGCGTCGGCGCCTGGGATGGCCACTGTCGACAACGCCGCGGCGGCGGTCCCGAGGACAGCGACGGTCACGCGGGGCCAGCGGACCGCTACGGGTCTCGGGGCGGTCGTCGTGGTCACGCCACACCACCGACGCTGACCTCGACGAAGCGGTCGATCATGGCCTCGGCCTGTGCGGGTGTGGCCAGCATCTGGTTGTGCCCGACGCCCACGGTCCGACCGATCTGCAGCTGCGGGCACAGCTCGGTGAACCGGTCGAGATCGGTCAGGCCGCTGCCGGCCTCGACGTACAGCATCGGCACGCCGACAGCGCGGATGGCGGGTTCGGCGTCCCAGCGGCCCGCGGCGTCGAAGATGCTGACCATCGCGTGCTGCGCCAGCCCGTCGACGCGGGCGTGCGCGGCCGCGCGCACGACGGCGTCGTCGGTGGCGATGAAGCCGCCGTCGACGAAGCCGTGCAGCGCCTCGCGCCACGCCGGCGTGCGGATCGCCGCGAACAGCGGCCCGACGCTGTCGAGCACCTCCCGACGGAACAGCAGTGCGCCCTCGAGCAGCACGACGCCCGCGACCAGGTCGGGCAGCGTCGCGGCGAGCTGCACCGCGACGGCGCCGCCAAGGCTGTGCCCGACGACGACCGCCTGGTCGACCCCCAGGTGCTCGCACACCGCGGCGACGTCAGCCGCGAGGGTCTCGACCGTGTACATCTGCCCGCCCTCGGGGGCGTCGCTGGCGCCGTGCCCGCGCAGGTCGACGCGCACGACCTGGTGATCACCGGCCAGCCGGTGCGCCAGCGGCGCCATGACGTCGAGGTCGTCACACAGGCCGTGGACGAGGATGAACGGCGGCGTGCCGACGCCGGTGTCGGTGTCGGTGGCGGCGTAGGCCAGCGCGACGCCGTCGCGCGTGACGGAGCGGCGTGTGGCTGGCGGCGTGGCAATGGATGCAGAGCCCATGACAGCAACCTTCGAGCGAGGGTGGGAGCGCCGCCACGTTGGACGACGCGCCGATCGATTCGCGTACGGTATAACCTTGTCGAAAACAGGGAGACTTGATTGAGTACAGATAATATGCAGCCAAAACAAGACGCCGTCAACCAGGACGGTCCTAAGAGTTCGACGCCGCCATCTGGTCGACGGCGGTACCACTCACCCCGCCGCGCCGAACAGGCCCGACAGACCCGCATCGCAATCCTCGACGCCGCCCACCAGCTGTTCGTCCAACGCGGCTACGTCGCCACCACGGTCGCCGACATCGCCGCCGCCGCCGGCGTCGCCCCCGAGACCGTCTACGCGTCGTTCCGCAGCAAGCCGGCGTTGCTCAAGACCCTCGCCGATGTCCGCGCCGCCGGCGACGACGAACCGATCCCCGTGGCCGAGCGCCCGGCGTTCCAGCGCATCCGGGACGAACCCGACGGCCAACGAAAGCTGCAGCTGTACGCCGAGGTCGCGCGCGAGATGATCAGCCGCGGCGTCGGCGAGGTGCAGTTGGTGATCCGCGCAGCCGCCGCGGCCGACCCGAGGATCGCCGACCTGTGGGCCGACCTCAAACGCCAACGGCTGATCGGCGCCACCGGCATCGCGACCCATCTCGCCGACGCCGGCCTGCTGCGCGACGACCTAACCGTCGAGCAGGCCCGCGACCTCATCTGGGTCCACATCGCCCCCGAGGTCGACGGCCTGCTCGTCGAACGCGGCTGGACCCTCGACCAGCGCGTCGCCTGGCTGGCCGACACCCTGTGTCAGTCATTGCTGCCGGGCGACAGCTGAGCGCCCACGTCCAGACCCTCCTGGTGCACCACGACGCCACCGACGCGCGGCCTGTGCTTCGACGGCCCATGGTCGTCTACC
>DATHVN010000176.1 GCA_035461305.1 Euzebyales bacterium
TGATCGGTGCCGCCTCCCCGGGCGCGCTGGGTCCCTTCGGGATCCTCGCCGTCGTGGCGTGGATCGTCGGTCGCTACGTCGCAGTCCGGCGTGCCTACCTCGAGACGCTCGTGGCCTACGGCCATCAGCTCGAGAAGGACCGCGACGAACAGGCCCGCCGCGCGGTCCGCGAGGAACGCCGCCGCATCGCCCGCGACCTCCACGACCAGGTCGCGCACCACCTCGGGGTCGTCTCACTCCAGACCAGTGCCGCCCGCCGGTGGCTCAAGCGCGACCCTGCACGCACCGCCATGGCGCTGGCCGCGGCCGAGGATGCGGCGCGCGCCGCCCTCGAGACGATGCCGGCGATCCTCCACGCGCTGCGCGCCGACGAGACTCCGGCAGAGCTGGAGCCTCAGCCGACACTGGACGCGGTCGGTGACCTCATCTCCCAGATGACGTCCGACGACGTCGCCGTCGACCTGCGTGTTCACGGGGCACCACGAACGCTGCCGTCAGCCGTCGAGGTGACCGCGTACCGGTTGATCCAGGAAGCGCTGACCAACGTCGTCAAGCACGCCGGCCACGCCCACGTCGTCGTCGACCTGGACTACCGACGCGACCGCCTCGAGGTGGAGGTCGCCGACGACGGTCACGGCGCTGCGGCCGGACCGTCCGACGGCGCGCGCCTCGGGCTGGTGGGGATGCGCGAACGCGTCGAGATGCTGAACGGGACGTTCGCGGCGGGCCCGCGTAACGGTGGGGGGTTCAGTGTGCGCGCCACACTGCCGGTGACCGGAGGCATCGAATGACGACTCGGGTGGTGCTCGCCGACGACCAGGACCTCGTGCGCACTGGCGTGCGCATGATCCTCGAGGCTGAGGACGACGTCGACGTCGTCGGTGAGGCCCGCGACGGCGGCGAGGCCGTGGCCGCGTGCCGGCGACTGCGACCCGACGTCGTGGTGATGGACATCCGCATGCCGCGCGTCGACGGTGTCGAGGCAACCCGTCAACTGACCTCCCTCGTCCCGCCGCTGCCCACCCGCGTCCTCGTCCTGACGACCTACGACCTCGACGAGTACGTGTTCGCGGCACTACGCGCGGGCGCCGCCGGGTTCCTGCTCAAGCACGCCCCGGCGGACGAGCTCGTCGCCGGCATCCGCACGATCGCCCGCGGTGAGAGCATCCTGGGGCCGGCCATCACGCGACGCGTCGTCGAGGCGTTCGCCACCATCCCGGACAGGCCGGCACGGCGCCCGGTCGAATTGGAGACGCTGACAGAACGGGAGCGCGAGGTGTTCGAACTCGTCGCACGCGGGAGGTCGAACGCCGACATCGCCGCCGAGCTGTACGTCGAGCCGTCGACGGTCAAGACGCATGTCGCGCGTGCGCTGACCAAGCTCGGGCTGCCCGATCGGGTCGCCGCTGTCATCTTCGCCTACGAGCACGGGGTGATCGTGCCGGGCGACGGCGCCTGACCGGATCTCGTTGCCCGCGTGCGAACGCGGTCGCGGAAGCGGCGCGACCGCCGCCCCGACGCGTCCCGCGCTCCGCCCGAGATCGTGACGCCGTGTCGCACATGCCACCTTCGAACGAACCGACGACATGGGGGCCGACCGCGCCCGAGAGCTGGCGGCGCGACCCGGCCGACGAGGTCCCGTGGATCCGGAGGCGTCGAAGTCCTGCGCTCAGCGCGCCGTGGAGATGCTGAACGACTACGCGGGACTGCGAATCGTGCGCTACCCAATGCAACCTCTTCAACGCCGCGTGTTCGATCTGCGCCACAACCTCACCGCCTACGACGCGATTACGTCGCGCTCGCCGACGCCCTCAACGTCCCTCTGCTGGCTGACGACGCGAGGTTCGCAGCCACACCTCGGACACCGCGCCGACATCCACGCCTATCCGGACTGAGGCGACGAACCCGTGACGTGCCCGATCCTTGACAGACCAGCGGAGTCATGAGCGTAGGAGACGTCTCCTTCGAACTGGCACTGTGTGCCGCTGTCTACCACCGCCTTGCCCCGTCCCGGCAGCGACGGGTGAGCCTGTACTCCTCGTTGGCGAAGTAGCGCTGCCACTCCTCCCGCCGCAGGTTCCGCGCGGCGGTCTCGCATGCGGCGCGCACCCAGGCATCGAAATTCATGGTGAGCACGTGCGGGCCTCCGCGCAGACCACGACGGCGGACCCGTCCTGATCGCACCGAAGCGCGTGCCGGCGGGCGTGAAGTGCGTCATCAGCCCGGTTCGCCCGACGGCGACCGCCTCGGGCGTATTGCCCGATAGGTCCCATACGGAGGCGGCGTCGCAGGTCGAGGCGGCGAGCAGTCGCGGTCGCTGCGGTGAGAAGCTACGTCGATCACCCAGTTCTGCCCCACTGGTCACAAGCTTGTCGAGCTGGTGGAGGACGTCCAGCGTCGCGACTTTCCGCACCTCGACGGCCACGCCCGCATGGCCGACAGCGAGCAGCGCGCCGTCGCGGCTGGCGGCCAGCGACGTCGGGATCCAGTCGGTGACGGGTCCGTGGCTTCCGGGCCCGGCCACGACGCCGGCGGTCGTGCGTGGCCATGCATGCCCTGCGACCCGAACGATCGAGGACCGCGAGCTGCGCAGGGCATGGTCCGCCCGCCGCCGGGTCCTTATCGGGGCGGTGAAGGCCGCGGACGCGACTGCGTAGACACACACGAGGAGACCCGCCCGATGGCTTCGCCCCATACCCGGGCGCACCGGGTCGTCGTGTGGCCCCCGCGCACGTCCTGACGTCTGTCGGCCGCGCCCCCTCGGCGCATCGCCTTCCTACGGCAGCTGCACGTACCCCTTGCGGACCTTCCAAAGGTAGTAGCGCTCGAAGGCAAGCTTCCCGAGATGGTTCTGCGGCCCGGGGATCATCACGCCCCACTTCCTCGGCGGAAGCATCCGGTCGGCCAGGATCGCTACCCCGTTGTTCCCGGCGTCCATGACGCACACGGCGGGCATGTCGGCGAAGTTCTGCTCCCGCGTGGGTTCGTCACCTCGGATCTGTGAGGCGATGTTCGTCGCCGCAACATGGGCCATCGCCTCCGACGGGAACCCGGTCTTTGGAACGCCGACCGCGTTGGCCGTGTGCCACGGCGCATCCACCGCCGCCGCGATCCCGACCGCGTAGACGTTCGGATACCGCACGGTCTGGTAGGTGTCCTTCACGTCGATGAAGCCCCGCGGGTTTCCGATGCCCGAGTCCTTGATGACCTGTGCGCCGACGAACGGCGGCACGATCATGGCGTACCTGAACGGGAGGCGACGTCCGTCCTGCAGACGCAGCTCACCCGGGATGACCTCCTCCATCCCCACGTCGAACACCGAACTGATCCCGGTCATCCGGAAGAACAACTCCAACATCCTCTCCCCGCGGGCGAGTCCGCCGATCCCGAAATGCCCGGGAAACGGCTCGGAGCTGACGTAGTGGACCGGCACACGCTTCCTGAGCCCGTGCCGCTTGAGCTGGTAGGCGGCGTTGAAGACGAACTCGTACGCCGCGCCGAAGCACGCGGCGCCCTGGGTCGCCCCGACGACGATCGGACCGGGCTCGTTGATGAACCGGGCCCACCCCTCAGCCGCATCCACCGCTCCCTCCAGCGTGGTGATGGTGTGGGCGTTGCCACCTCGTCCCAGACCCGGGATCACCTCGAAGTCGTTCAGGTAGCCGGTCGCGATCACCAGGTAGTCGTAACCGAAGGCGCCCCGTGTCGTCTCAACCTTCTGCACGCTGGGATCGACCTTCGTCGCTTCTCCGTGCACGAAGTGCACCCCATGCCGCTCGAACGTCGGCCCGACCGGGACCGAGACATCGCGCGCGGTCCGCTTCCCGAAGGGGATCCAAATGAAGGACGGGTTGAACGTGAACCGCCTCGACTTTGACACAACCGTCACGTCTACATCGGCACCAAGCTCGCGCTTCAGACCAAGCGCTGCCGTGACGCCCGCGAAGTTTCCTCCGAGAACGAGGGCCTTGGGCGCCATGCGTGACCTCCTCGTGCCTAACCGGCGCGGAGCCGTATCTCGATGCTACCCGGGAGTCTCGAGGCCGCCATCGGCGTACCCGGGCGACACGCGGTGGAACGGTGGAAGACTCATGACGGGCAGTCAGGATGCTCGCTGTCCGTTCGCGAGGCGACGCTGCTGGTGGGTGGCGGCATCGTCATCGCGGCGGCCCTGCTCATCGTGGTGCTGACCAGCGCCCGCCTGGCGTACCGACCCGACGTCGACACGACCGCCTGAGCGTCTGCCCGGCCGCCCACCGTGGGTGTGCCGACAACCTCGGCCGGTGACGTGTTGATCGCTGCGCAGCCAGTGAGGACGCTCGTGCGACCGATCAGTCTCCCGCTCCCACGGGCGCTTGGTACGGCGCCTCGTCTGCGGGGAGGAGGTGCCCCTGTCGTCGCTGTCGGCGATCGAGCGGCCGGCCGCCAGGCGCTCGGAGAGCTGCGCCGGCTCTTGGC
>DATHVN010000177.1 GCA_035461305.1 Euzebyales bacterium
CGGGCCGCCCCACAGCACGCATCGTCCTCGACGCGTCGCTCGAGGTGCGCAGTGCGATCGTCCACGCGACCCTGATCGAGATCGCGGCGATCACGCCGATCTTCATGCTGCAGGGCCTGTCGGGGTCGTTCTTCCGACCGCTCGCCACATCCTACGCCCTGGCTCTGCTCGCCTCGATGGTGGTGGCGCTGACCGTCACCCCGGCCATGAGCCTGATCTTCTTCCGTTCAGAGAAGTCGCTGCGGCATCGGGAGTCCCCACTGGTGCCGCCGATCAAGCGGGCGTACGACTGGGTGCTGCAGCGGATCGTTCGCCGCCCGCGGCCGGCGTACGGCGCCGTCGCGGTGGTCACCATCGCCGGCCTCGCGATCGTGCCGCTGCTCGGCCAGAACCTGCTGCCCTCGTTCAAGGAACGCGACTTCCTGATGCACTGGCTCGGCACGCCGAGCACATCGCATCCCGAGATGGTGCGGACAACGAAGCGCGTCAACGCCGAGCTGTTGCAGATCCCCGGCGTGCTCAACGCCGGCTCGCACATCGGCCAGGCACTGCTGATGGACGAGGTCGTCGGCATGTACTTCGGGGAGAACTGGGTCAGCGTCGACCCGGCCGTGGACTACGACCAGACGTTGGAGCGCATCCAGGCGACGGTTGACGGCTACCCGGGCATCTTCCGCGACGTCCAGACGTACCTCAAGGAACGTATCCGCGAGGTCCTCACCGGATCGAGCGAGGCGATCACGGTGCGGATCTACGGGCAGGACCTGGAGACCCTGCGCGAGAAGGCCGCAGAGGTCAACGAGTTGATCGGCGGTGTTCCCGGGGTCATCGAGAACCACGTCGAGTTCCAGGAGGACATCCCGCAGATCCAGGTGGAGGTCGATCTGGAGGCCGCCGAGGAGCACGGGGTCAAGCCCGGTGACGTCCGGCGCGCGGCCGCGTACATGGTGGCGGGTGAGGAAGCCGGCGACCTGTTCCGCCACGGCAAGGCGTACGACGTGCAGCTGTGGACCACGCTCGACACGCGGCGGACCCTGACCGACATTACGCGGCTGCCGATCGACACGCCCTCCGGCGAGAGGGTGCCGCTCGCAGACCTCGCCAGCATCGAGATCGTGCCGACGCCCAACGTGATCCAGCACGAGAACCTGGCGCGCAACATCGACGTCGGCGCCAACATCGATGGGTCGCGTGACCTCGGGTCCGTCGTCGCAGATGTGGAGGAACAGCTCGAGGCCGTCGACTGGCCGCTCGAGTTCCGGGCTGAGCTGCTCGGCGAGTTCCAGGAGCGCCAGGAGGCGCAGCGCGTCCTGACGGCGTTCGCGATCGCGGCCGTCATCGCCGTCTTCCTGCTGCTGCAGACGGCGTTCAACAACAGCTTCCGAATTGCCCTGCTGTACTTCCTCACGCTTCCGGTCGCGCTGGTCGGCGGCGTGCTGGCCGCATACTTCGGTGCCGGCGGCATCATCTCCCTCGGAGCGCTCGTCGGCTTCTTCACGGTCCTGGGGATCGTGGCGCGCAACGGCATCATGCTGATCAGCCACTACCAGCACCTCGAGGACGTCGAAGGCGTGCCGTTCGGTACCGAGCTCGTCCTCCGCGGCGCCAGCGAGCGGATCGTGCCGATCATCATGACGGTGTTCACGACCGGCCTCGCGCTGATCCCGCTGGTCCTGACGGGTGAGATCCCGGGCCAGGAGGTCGAGTTCCCGATGGCGATCGTGATCCTGGGCGGCCTCATCACGGCGACCCTGCTCAACCTGTTCGTCGTGCCGCCGCTGTACCTGCGGTTCGCGAAGGGATGGTCCAGGCAGCCGGCGGACACGACGGCACCGCAGGAGTCGTGATCGACGGAGATGGTGTCCAACGGAAGCGCGGGAAGGGGACGACACATGCGAACAGGCGGCGCCGTCACGGCGGGACGGGCGAGGCGAAGCCGGCGACCGGTCCGCGGCATCAGCGGCGCCGTCGGGACGCTGGCGCTCCTGCTGGCGATCGCCGCGACGGCGTGCACCGGCACCGCGCAGGAGGTCACCGAACAGGCGAGCGCCGACGCGGTGACGTCCACTGAGGACGCGGCCGCCTCGCCCGAACCGACGGCGCCACCGACCGACGTGGCTGCTGCCGACCCGAACCAGGACTGTCCGGAGCCAGACGTTGCGGCCGAGATGGAGATGTTCCAGATCGACCCGGCACAGTTCACCAACTCGACCGTCATCGACGCGACGTACCTGCCGATGACGCCCGGCACGCAGCACACCTACGAGGGCCAGGCGGTCGAGGACGGCGAACAGCTCGACCGCAAGGTGATCTCCACGGTGACCGACCTGACCAAGGTCGTCGGCGGTGTGAACTCGGTCGTGATCTGGGAGCAGGACTTCAACGACGACGAGCTGGTGGAGTCCGAGCTCGGCTTCTTCGCCCAGGACGACGACGGCAACGTCTGGCACACCGGCGAGTACTACGAGCTGTGGGAGGAGGGTGAGTTCGTGGGCTCGCGCATCTGGTCCGCGGGCGACCCGCCGTGCGCGTTGGCGGGCATCCAGATGTGGGCGGAGCCTGATACGGGGACGCCGACATACTCACAGGGCTTCGCGCCGGAGCCGTTCTACTGGGCGGATCGGGCCACGGTCGACGCGATTCGCAACGAGCACTGCGTGCCGGTGGACTGCTACACCGACGTGCTCGTGACCGCAGAGTCCGACGAGGTGGACCCCGACGCCGTGCAGCTCAAGTTCTACGCGCCCGACGTGGGCGACGTCGCGGTCGGCTGGCGCGGCGACGACCCTGAGATGGAGGAGCTCGAGCTCGTCGAGCGCACCGAACTCGACGACGCCGCGATGGAAGAGGTGCGCGACGAAGCCCTCGCCATGGAGCGACGCGGCTACATGTACGGCGAGACGAGTCCGGCAGAGCAGCGGTCCGCCGGCGAGTGACGGGTGCCGATCACCTCTGGGCCGGTCGTTCGCCGGCGTCAGGGCTGAACGACGACGGGAACGATCGAGAAGGTGGGCTGCGATGTCCGGATCATCGCAGCCCGCGGCAGATCATCGAGGGACCGGGTGCGATGCCGGTGGCTCAACGACCTGCCGAATCGTCCTCGATGTCGGCCATGTCACCAACGACGTTGAACCGTTCGTCGAGTTGGACGTCGACCTGAGTCCCGTCGCTGGTGGTGACCTCGACCTCGTAGTAGCTGTCCTCGTCACCGACCTCCGTGCCGGTCACCCGGCCACGGCCGGTGTGCGCCAGCGCCGCGGTCGTCGCTTGCTCGAGGGCCGCACCGACGATCGGCCGGTCGACATCATCGCTCAACGCGATCGCGGCACCGCCGCCGCCGACCGTGGCGACGACGACGACGAGGCCGGCGATCAGTGACCGCATCCGTACACGCATGGCGTCCGTGGCTCCTGTACCTGTCGGTGGGCTCGTGCGAATCGAGTATGTGTGGTCTCCGCTGACGCTCAGCTGACTCGACCGGACCGGGCCGCGGACCGCGTCAGCGCAGGTTCAGCTTCAAGACATCACGCTTGCCGCTATCGTGACCCGCGGGTGGCGCTCACGTCCCTCCGCGGGCGACCGCCCAGCCACCGGAGCGCCGCGATGAAGCTACTGGTCGTCGAGGACGACGCCAAGATCGCCACGGCCGTCAAACGTGGGCTCGAGGCCGACGGGTTCACGGTCGACGTGGCGGTCGACGGCAATGATGGGTGGTGGATGGCAACCGAGGGCACCTATGACCTGATCGTGCTCGACATCATGCTCCCGGGGCGCAACGGGTACCGGATCTGCGGCGATCTGCGCAAGGCGGGCAACTGGACGCCGGTGCTGATGCTGACCGCCAAGGACGGCGACCTTGACGAGGCGGAGGCCCTGGACACCGGGGCCGATGACTACCTCACGAAGCCGTTCTCCTTCCCGGTGCTCGTGGCACGGATCCGCGCGCTGCTCCGTCGCGCGGGCGGACGCGATCCGGCGCCGGTGAGCGCCGGAGATCTGCGGATCGATCCTGGGCAACGGCGAGCGTGGCGGGGGGACGTCGAGATCGAGCTGACGACCCGCCAGTTCGACGTGCTGCAGTTCCTGCTGCGCCGGGCTGGACAGGTCCTGTCGAAGTACGAGATCCTGTCAGGCGTCTGGGAGTACGACTTCGATGGCGACCCCAACATCGTCGAGGTGTACGTACGGCGCCTCCGCCAGCGGATCGACGAGCCGTTCGACCGGCACGCCATCCAGACGGTGCGCGGCGCCGGCTACAGGCTCGCGGTTGACGGCGGCTGATGACCGGGACGCTGGAGCGCGACGCGACGGCCATCGGCGCCACACGGGCATGGGTCCGCGACATCATCCGGCGCAGACCGCACGGCATCAGAACCCGCATCACGGCAATCGCAGCGGCCGCGGTTGCCATGGTCCTCGCCGGCGCCGCGGTGACCCTGCTCGTCGCACAGCGTCGCCAGCTGACCGGGGCGATCGACGCCTCGCTCGCGCAGCGCGCCGACGACCTGACCGCGCTGATCGCCTCCGGCGGCGACATGCCCACGGTGCTCCCGGCCACTGGTGACGACGGAACGGTCGCCCAGATCCTGGCAGCCGATGGCACCGTGATCGCGGCAAGTCGCGGCATGGGCGCACCGATCGGCCGGGATCTGCCGGAGACCACCGAGGCGTTCCGCACCGTGCCGGTCCCAGCGTTCGACGACCCGTTCCGCCTGCTCACCCGCCGTGTGCGCAGCGACGCCGGAGCGGTCGTGCTGCACGTCGGTGCCAACCTCGACGACGTGCATGAAGCCATATCGACGCTCGGCGTCGCGCTGACCGCCGTCGTGCCCGTCGCGACGCTGACGCTGGCCGCCGTCGTCTGGTGGCTCGTCGGGCGCACGTTGCAGCCGGTCGAGGCGATCCGGTCCGAGGTCGCGGCCATAGGGGGGCGGGACCTGCATCGCCGGGTCCCACGACCGCAGACCGGCGACGAGATCGACCTGCTGGCACGGACGATGAACGAGATGCTCGACCGCCTCGAGGATGCGGTGCAGCGCCAGCAGCGACTGGTCGCCGACGCATCCCACGAGCTGCGCACCCCGCTGACCCGCATCCGTACCGAGGTCGAGATCGAGCTGGTACACGGTGTGGGCGAGGACCATGCGGCGCTGCTCCGCAGCGTGCTCGACGAGACCGCCGCCCTGCAGCAACTGGTCAACGACCTGCTCCACCTGGCACGCAGCGACGCCGGTGCATCGCGCCTGCAGTCGCAGCCACTCGACCTCGACGACATCGTCCTGCGGGAGGCGAGGCGGCTGCGCGAGAACGGTCGTGTGACCGTGGACAGCAGCGGCGTGTCCGCCGCGAGCATCTCGGGTGATCCGGAGCAGCTCGGTCGCGCGGTACGCAACCTGACCGCCAACGCGGAGCGCCATGCGGCAACCTCGGTGTCATTGACGTTGACCGAACGCGGTGACCACGCGTGGCTGGTCGTCGTCAACGACGGCCCGCCGATCCCCGAGGATCAGCGGGAACGCATCTTCGAACGGTTCACCCGGCTCGACGATGCCCGGGTCCGCGACGCCGGCGGCACGGGCCTCGGCCTGGCGATCACCCGAGACATCATCGAGCAGCACGGCGGCAGCGTCCGCGTCGACCCTGAGCGCGATCGTGGCGCTGCCTTCGAGGTCGTGCTGCCGTTGGATGAGATCACGACTCGGACCCAGCCCTCCGAGGCCTCGTCGTAATCGCCCAGCTGGAGTCAGCTGCGAGTCAGCATCACATCCGATGCTCTTCGACCACGGACGATTGCCGCTCGGAGGACCCCATGCCATCCCGATCCGCCACGACGGTCGCGAGGGCACCGGATCGGCTGCCCCGCTCATCCGCCGCAAGCACCGCACGACACACGCTCGGCGCGACGATGACGCGGGACCACCAGCGCGGACGCGTCCCGGGCCCACTTGCACGCGTGCTGTGCGCAACGATGCTGCTGGCCGCCTGCAGCACGGCCGGCGAGACCGCATCGGAGGCGGACACGGGCGCACCGGCGGACACGGGTGCGGAGGTGGACACGAGCGCCGCGACCGAGACGGACGCGCCGGATGACACGGGCTCGGACGCCGGCGGGGAGACGGAGGCATCGAGTGAGCCCGAGGTCGTGGACGTCTCCACGGATGAGCTTGATCCCGCGAACTTCGACGATCCAGCAACCGGACGCAACCCATACCTGCCGCTCATCCCTGGGCAGCAGTCGGTTCGCGAGGGATCGACCGAGGTGGGCGGGCGCAAGGTGCCCCACCAGGTGACGACGACGATCACAGACGTCTACCGCGAGATCGACGGCGTGCGGGCCGTGGCGCTGCTCGACCACGAGATCGACGCGGGACAGGTCACCCAGATCTCGGTCGACTACATGGCCGAGGACAAGGCGGGCAACGTCTGGCTGCTCGGTGGCTACACGGAGCAGTACGAGGGCGGGGAGTTCGTCGCCGGCGTCGACCCGTGGATGCACGGCGTCAACGGCGCGGAGGCAGGCATCCTGGTGCAGGCCGGTCCGAAGCCTGGGACGCCGGAGTACTCGGTCGCCAAACCGGACAGGGAGGAGGACGAGGTGGCGACGGTGATGAAGGTCGGCGCTCGCCACTGCGTCCCCTTCGACTGCTTCGACGACGTCCTTGTCGTCCGCGAGGGCAAGGCGTCCGCGCCGGACAACGAGTTCAAGTACTACGCACGTGACGTCGGACAGATCGACAACGTCCCACGCTCCGACAGCCGCCACAAGGACATCGAGGTGATGGTCAACCTCACGATGCTGAGCCCGGAGGCCCTCGCGGAGAGCAGCAAGGAGGCCCTCAGGCTCGACCACAACGCACCGAAGGAGGCACCCAGGGTCTTCGGCGGACTGCCGGTCGGGCAGCGGGGCTAGGGTGAGCGCCGCGCTGGTGGAGGTCGACGGCCTCCACAAGGCGTACCGCGAGGGTGGGGTGACGACGCCTGTCTTGACCGGCGCGTCGTTCACGCTCGGCCGAGGGGAGGCCGTCGGCCTGGTGGGCTCGTCGGGCGCCGGCAAGTCGACGCTGCTCTCGATCCTGGCGGGGTTGCTGTTGCCGGACGCTGGAATGGTCCGCTTCGATGGTCAGGACATGACCACCATGGACGAGGTCGAACGGTCCGTCCTGCGGGCCCGACGCATCGGTGTCGTCCTCCAGCGTGACAACCTCATCCCGTTCCTGACGGCCGCCGAGAACGTCGAGCTGGCGATCGAGTTCGCCGGGGGCGACCAGGCGCGCCCCCATGCGCGCCAACTGCTCGACGAGCTCGGTCTCGCGGACCGCGTGGACTACCTGCCGCGGCGCCTGTCAGGTGGGGAGGCCCAGCGGGCGGCGCTCGCCGTGGCGCTGGTCAACGGGCCCGATCTGCTGCTGGCGGACGAGGTCGCCGCCGAGCTCGACTCCGGCACGGCCACACGGGTGCTCGAGCTGATCCTCGCAGCATCGCGCGACCGAGGCCTCACGGTGCTGCTGGTCACGCACAGCCCGGCGCTGGCCGCGCTTGCGGAACGCCGCCTCCACGTCGTCGACGGCCAGGTGGTCGAGCAGTGAGCGGCGGAGTGGAGGTGATGGTGGACGGCGTCACCAAACGCTTCGCCACCGACGCCGGGCCCGTGCACGCCGTCAACGGCGTCGATCTCGAGATCCGACCCGGGACCGGGGTCGCGATCACCGGGCCGAGCGGCTGCGGCAAGTCGACGCTGCTGTCGCTGCTCGGAGCGCTCGAGCAGCCGACAGAGGGAAGGATCGAGATCGCGGGCCGGCACGTGTCGGAGATGGGCGAGCCCGAGCGCGCCAGCGTCCGGCGCGAGCTGATCGGCTTCGTGTTCCAGTCCGACAACCTGCAACCCTTCCTCACCGCGATCGAGAACGTCAGCCTGCAACTGGCGCTGAGCGGTGCCGTCGACGGCTATGAGCGGTCCCTGGAGCTGCTCTCGACGCTCGGGCTCGGCCACGCGGCCGGCAAGTATCCGGATCAGCTCTCGGGCGGCGAGCGTCAGCGCGTCGCGGTCGCCCGAGCCGTTGTGCATCGTCCCCGACTGATCCTCGCCGACGAGCCGACCGGCGCGCTCGACGTCGGCAACTCGCTCGCGGTGATCGACCTGCTGCTGGACGTCCAGACGGAGGTCGGGGCGACGCTGATCGTGATCACGCACGACCGGGAGATCGCCAAGCGGTTCGACCGGCGGATCGCGCTGCTCGACGGACGAGTGGTCACGGATTCCGCGACCGCACCCGAGTGGATGGTGGACCCGGCCGATGCGTAGCTACGCGCGCCGCGACCTGCTCCGCAACCCTCGGCGCACGCTGGCGACCCTGGCCGGCGTCATGCTCGGCGTCGGCCTGTTCTCCGGTGTCCTGTTCTTCATCGACGGGTCGGGAGCGTCGATGACCAAGCGCGCGATCGCGCCGGTCGCGATCGACGTCCAGCGCGTGATGACCTCCCCACTCGGCGAGGGCATCCGCCTCGAGCAGCAGCTCGTGGAGAGCGGTCCGATGCGGACGGGCGACCGTGCGCGGATGGAACTGACCGTACACAACCTCGGCGCGGCGACCGCGAACGAGGTGCTGATCAATGACAAGCTGCCCCCGGAGCTCGAGTACGTGCTCGAGAGCGCGCGGCGGGACGGCGAGCCGATCCCCGACGAGAGCGGACAGAGCCCGTTCGCCCATGGTCCGGGACTGATCGGCCTCAACCTCGGAGCGGTCGAACCGGGAGCGACGGTGCGGCTGGCCTACGATGTGGAGGCGCGCCGCCCCGTGGCGGCTCCGGCGGATCTGCCAGTGCGGGCGACGATCGCGACACGGGAGGACGTCGTCCCCGACCCGGCGAACCTGCCCCGCCTCGTCCCGCTCGACCAACTGCGCGACCGGATCGCGGCGATCCCCGGCGTCGCCGCGGCCAACCAGCTCGCGTTCGCTCAGGTGCCACCAGGCGCACTGCGCTCGGGTGGGGTCACGATCGACCGATCGGTCAAGATCTTCGGCTTCGATGCCACCTACGCGCACCAGTACCCCGCGATCAGGCTCGTGAACGGCGACTTCGATGCCGACGGCGCGCTGCTCAGCTCCGAGGCCGCCCGCGCGCTGGGGGTCCGGCTCGGCGATCAGGTCGAGCTGGACGTGCCCGGCGCACGGCAGCCCGCCCGCCTCCGTGTCAGCGGAACCGTGGACCTGTCGCGCGCCCGGACGCTGTTCAACAGCCGCACCGGGCGCAAGCTCGAAGACTTCCTCTACATCGCCGACTCGATCGTGCTCAGTCCGCAGACGTTCGACCGCATCGTGATCCCGGCCTTCCGTGACGCGATCGCAGCGCGCGGGAACGCGCTCGCGGTGAAGAGCCCGCCGACGCTCGAGGTCGACGTGCACATCGTCCGCGCGCCGCTCAATGCGGACCCTGGCCGCGCCCTCGAGCAGACGCAGGCCGTGACCCGGCGGATCAAGCGGATCGCTCCGGAGCAGGACTTCATCCTGGACAACATCTCGAACACGCTGACCGTCGCGCGGGCCGACGCAGCCGTCGCGAAGCGCATGTTCCTGTTCCTCGGCCTCCCCGGACTGTTGCTGGCCGGGTTCCTGGCCGCCTACGCTGGTACGATCCTCGCCGCGTCCCAGCGACGCGAGCAGGCGAACCTACGCCTGCGTGGCGCCACACCCGCCCATCTGACGCGGCTGTTGGCCTACCGGACCGTGGCCCTGGCCGGCCTCGGTTCGCTGCTGGGAACCCTCGCCGGCTTCGCCACGGTCCTGGCCATCCTGGGCCCGTCGGCGCTGCTGGAGGCGGCGCCCGCAGAGCTCGCGATCTCGGCACTGATCGCGATCGGCGCGGGTCTGGTCGCGACCGGCCTGGCGCTGTACGTGCCCGGACGGCGCGCCCTGCGTCGCGAGGTCAGTGGCGAGCGGCGGGAGCTCTCGCTGGAGCTGGCACCAACGTGGCGGCGCCGGCGGCTCGACTACGTCGCGTTGTTGATCGCGACGGTGGCGGTCCTGATCGCCGTTCGCAACGGCGCGTTCGACGCGCCGTCCGGTGCGGTGTCGACCGGCATCGCGACGTCGCTCCGCTCGCACCTGCTCGTGCTCCCGCTCGGCGTCTGGTTCGCGGGGACGCTGCTGTCCGTGCGCTTCTTCGAGTCCGCCGCCAGGCACGTCCCAAGCACGCCGCCACCACGCTTTGGCGCGGTCGTCCGCGGCCTGCTCGGCCGCACACTCAGCCGACGCTCGACGGCGTTGGTCACCGGCATCGTCGGCGTGGGCCTCGTGATCGCGTTCGGCATTGGACTCGCCGTGTTCGCCGCGACCTACGATGCGGCGAAGCAGGCCGACGCCAGGTTCACGGTCGGCTCGGACCTGCGCGTGACGCCCAGCCCGGTCAGCGACCACCCACATACTGCCGAGTACGCCCGCGAGCTCGAGGTCGACGGTGTCGTGCGCTCCACGCCGGTGGTCGCCCGCCTCGAGAACGCCTTCCTGCGGTCGCTGTTCAACAGCGACGTCAAGGATCTTGCGGCGATCGAGGTCGACAGCTTCGCCGAGACCGCCACGCTGTCCGACGAGTTCTTCCCGGACATGACTGCCGAGGAGGCCCTCGATGCTCTGCGCGCCGACCCGACGGCGATCCTCATCGACGTCGACAGCGCAGAGTTCCTGAAGCTCGAGGTCGGGGACCCGGCCGAGCTGCTCTTCGCGCGTGGCACCAAGCGCCAACAGCTCCGCAGGATGACCGTCGCCGGGTTCTTCGAGCGCTTCCCCGGCTTTCCCGAGAGTCTGCACATCGTCGCCAACCTCGACTACTTCCGGCAGGAGACCGGCATCACGGATGTCGACTTCTACCTCGCGCGCACCGACGAGCCGAGCAGCGAGGGGCTGGCGGCCGCAACCGCGGCGATCCAGGCAGGTCCCGGCGCAACCGATCTGCTCAACATCGACACCACAGAGACCACCTTCAACAAGGACCAGTCGAGCCTCACCGCGCTCAACATCCGTGGCCTGGTCGACCTCGACTCCATCTACACCCTGGCGATGTGCGCGGCCGTGATCGCGATCTTCGTGTTCGGTCTCATGCTGCAACGACGGCGCGAGTACGTGGTGCTGCGTGCCCAGGGCCTGCCCGCCGGCAGGCTGCAGCTGCTGCTGCTGGGCGAAGCCGGGTTCGTCGCCGCGAGCGGCCTCCTCGCGGGTGCTGCGGTCGGCGCGGCACTCGGCGTGCTGCTCGTCTCGATCCTCAAGCCGCTGTTCATCCTCGAGCCGGCGCCGACCCTGCCGTTCGCTGATGCCGTCCTACTCGCCACCCTGCTCGCGACGGCGACGCTCGTGTCCGCGGTTGCGGCGCTCGTGGTCCTGCGACGCCTGAGCCCCTCGGAGGTGCTCAGGGAGCAGTAGCGTCACCGACGGGGAGGCAGGGGTCAGGACGCGACGTGCGAAGGCCGTCAGGGCGGCGCTCACCTCGTCGGGGCGCTCCAGCATCGCCACGTGGCCGACGTCGGGCAGCTCCACCAGCTCGACGTCGGGCAGTGTCTCGGCGAGGCGGCGGGAGTGGTGCACCGGCAGCAGCCGGTCCCGGCCGCCACCGATCACCAGGGCGGGGACCGACAGCGCCTGTGCGACCGCGAGCTGGTCGAACGTCCCAACCGTCCGCCACAGCTCGCCCGCCACGTGTGGACGGCTGCCCAGCACGAGCCGCCGGACCGTCTCGACGGCGTCCTCGCGTCCGCTGGGCCCGACGCCCAGCAGGCGGGTGACCACCGTCGTGAGGTCGTTGCCCCGCGGGTTGCCCTCGGCGTCGAGCCCGCCGTACACCATCCTTCCGAGCAGCGAGGACCGCGCCCGCTCCCGCAGGAACGCGATGCCCGCCGCCACCGACCCGCCGCCGAGGCCGGAGACGACGGCAGCCGCCGCCGTGTTGACCAGCACGACCCCGACCACCTGGTCTCCGACGAGGTCGGGACGGTCGCCGAGCGCTGCCAGCAGGGCCATGCCGCCCATCGAGTGGCCCACCACGATGCACGGATGGTCCCGCTCGGCGTCGAGGACCGCCGTGACGTCCGAGCCGATCGCCGCTGCGTCGTAGTCACCGGCGGCCGCATCGTCGCTGGCGCCGTGGCCGCGCATGTCGAACGTCACCACCCGGTAGGTCGTCTCGAGCGCGCCGCGCTGCGCGGTCCAGATCTCCTGCGCCAGGGACAGCCCGTGGACGAGGACGATCCGCGGCGCGTCGGCCGGGCCGCTTGCACTCACGGCGAGCCGCGTGCCGTCGGGTGTCGTGACCATCGAGGTCTCGACCTTCGGCAGCGCCGCGGACGTCGGCTCGGACACGGGCTCGATCACCGTGCGCTCGGCGAAGTACCCGAGCACCGCACCGCCGACACCGCCGGCGGTCAGCGCGGCGGCGCCGAGCAGCGAGCGGCGCATCAGTCCGCCCTCCGGTGGTACACGCGCGGCACCCTGCCGCCGACCGTGGTGACGACCTCATAGGTGATGGTGTCGAGCCAGCACGCCCAGTCGTCGACGGTCACCGCCACGTCGCCCTGGCCACCGAGCAGCACGACCTCGTCGTCGACCGCCACCGTGTCGTCACCCACGTCCACGAGGAACTGGTCCATCGTCACCCGTCCCACCATCGGTCGGCGCACGCCCCCGATCACCACCTCACCGCAGCCGCCGAGGCTCCGCGTGACGCCGTCAGCGTAGCCCGCGGGCACCGTCACCACCGTCGTGTCGCGAGACGCGCTCCACACGTGGCCGTAGCTCACGGCCTCACCGGCAGCGACGCGCTTGACCAGCGAGACGTGCGACAGCCAGCGCATGGCGGGTCGGACCCGCACGTCGCCGAGCACGCCACCCCCCGGGTCCAGTCCGTACAGGGCGATGCCGCACCGCACCATGCCGTGGTGGTCGTCCGGGCGGGTCAGGGTGCCCGCCGAGTTGCACATGTGGACCAGGTCCGGCGACAGCCCCCGGTCGCGCGCGAGGTCCACGCCCGCGCGGAACGACCGCGACTGGCGTTCGACCGACGGGTGGCCGGGCTCGTCGGCGCACGCGAAGTGGCTCCACAGCCCGCTGACCCGCAGGCCCTCGCACCCCGCGAGCAGGTCGGCGACACGGCTCCAGTCCCTCTCCGGCACGCCGACCCGCCGCATGCCCGTGTCGAGCTCGAGGTGGACGGCCGTCGCGTCGCCTCCCCGCTCGCGCGCCGCGGCGTCGAGCGCACAGATGAAGCCGGGCGAGTAGACGGTCGGCGTCAGGCCCGCGTCGAGCAGCGCGGGGATCGCAGCGAGCGGCGGTTCGGTCAGCACGAGGACCGGTGTCGAGATCCCGGCGTCGCGCAGCGCGCGGCCCTCCTCGACGAGCGCCACGGCCAACCAGTCGGCGCCACCGGCCAGCGCCGCACGCGCGACCGGCACCATCCCGTGGCCGTAGCCGTCGGCCTTGACGACCGCCATCAACCGGCTGCGTGGCGCCAGGTCACGCAGCACCCGTGCGTTCGCGGTGATCGCGCCGAGGTCGACCTCGACCCACGTCGGTCGCTGCAGCGGTGCGGCCGGGGGTCGGGCGGCACGCCCGTCGAGGAGATGGGTGCGACTCACGCCCGGCCACCCTGCACCCGGCGTAGCGCGGCCGGCACGGCGCGCGCCACGTCCAGCGACGTCACGGACCGCACGGCCCGGCGCGCGGACGCCTCCTGCCCGGCGACGCCGTGCAGCGTCACCGTCGCCGCCACACGCTCCGGCGTGGGACCGCCGGCCAGCGCCGCACCTGTCATGCCAGACAGCACGTCACCGGTTCCACCGGTCGCGAGTGCCGCGGTGGCCGCCGCGTCGACCCATACGCGCCCGTCGGGCGCCGCGACGAGCGTGCCGGGACCCTTGGCGACGATCGTGGCCCTCCAGTCACGGGCCAGGTCGGGCACGACGTCGGCCCGCCGGTCCCACAGGTCGTCGCCGTCGGTCCCGCAGATCCTGGTCAGCTCGGAGCGGTGTGGGGTCAGCACCAGGACGTCGGCCGCGTGGCCCGCCAGCGCCGCGGCGTCGTCGCGGAAGGCGTTGAGCCCGTCGGCATCGAGCACGGTCGGCAGGTCCAGCGACGCGACGCAGCGCCGCACCAGCGTGACCTGCGGGTCGTCATGGCCCATGCCGGGACCCATGACCAGCGCGTCCGCCCGCTCGCAGGCGGCCGCGATCCGCTCGAATGCGGTGTCGCTGTCGTCATCGGGCAGGTCGACGGTCATCGCCTCCGGCACGCTCGGCGCGACGAAGTGCCGCGCGAGCGTGGTCGTGGCGACGGTGACCAGGCCGGCGCCGGCGGCCAGCGCCCCCCTGGCGGCGAGGACGGCGGCGCCGGACATGCCGGACGAGCCGGCGACGATCACGACGACACCGCGGTTGCGCTTGTCACCCTCGGCGTCGGGGTCCGTCAGCGTTCCGGCCACGTCGTCGGCGTCGACCAGAAACGCCGCGGGGGTGTCCGCGTCGTCGCGGATGCCGATCTCGCCCACGGTCACGTCGCCGACGTGGGACCGGGCCGGCCAGAGCGCCAGGCCGCGCTTGTGGGCACCCAGACACAGGGTAGCGTCGGCGTGCACGGCGTCGGCCACCACCGCCCCGGTGTCGGCGTCGACGCCGGAGGGCAGATCGCAGGCGACGACCGGTGCGCCACCGGCGTCGATCGCCGCGATGGCGGCGTCGTAGGGCGGTCTCGGCGCACCGGTGGCACCGGTGCCCAGCAGGCAGTCGACGACGACGTCGGCCTGCGCGAGGCCCACCGCCAAGTCGGTGGTGATCCGCCCGCCGCGCGCACGCCACCGGCGCAGCTGCACCGCGGCGTCGCCGGACAGGTCGGCGGGGTCGGCAAGCAGGCACACGACCGGCCAGGCACCGGCCTCGCGCAGCAGGCGCGCCGCCGCGATGCCGTCACCGCCGTTGTTCCCCTTGCCGCACACCAACGCGACGCGGATGCCGTACGACCCCCCGGCGACGTCGAGCACGGTCCGCGCCAGGTGGCCGGCGGCCCGCTCCATGAGCACGAGCGAGGGCGTTCCGGCCGCGATGGTCCGCTCGTCCATCGCGCGGACCTGCTGCGGGGTGAACAGGGGGATCATCGGGCGGTGCGGGTCTGTGGGGCCATCCCCCGTACTGTAACGATCATCT